>JBBTEQ010000050.1:0-5601 GCA_038042235.1 Bdellovibrionota bacterium
TGAAACTTCCGATGCCAATTTATATTTTAAATCTTTTTCAGATTTAGTTAACGAAAACCACTTATAAGCCTCAGCAAAATCAAGTGCGTTATACGCCTTGTGGGCCAAAGCGCTTGCTGCAGCGACATCCCCCAACTGAGCATTTTGAATTATTAGTGCGGCCTGATCTACTTTATTTAATTCGGCACCAAGGCTTTGTGCAAAGTCTTTTGGACCTTGAAAGTCGAGCCAGCGATAGGTTTCTTGTCCGTCTTTGTCTAACAATATCAGTGTGGGAATCGCCTTCACTTTGAATTTTTGTGATAGTTCATAGTTTTCAGTCGCATCAGAGTTCAATTTTACGAAGTTGAGCTTAGCTGTTTGTTTTTTTACTTCAGGTTTTCCATAGGTTTCGGTTTGCATGCGAATACAGGGCGGACACCATGGCGCGGAAAATACTAATAATGTCGATTTGCCATTATTGCTTTTCAACTTAAATTCTTCAAGATTGCTGTATTCAGACTTATTTTCTGTTTTTTTAAGCTGCAAATTTTTAAGATTAACTTCTGTGTTGTGCGGTTCGCATACAGTTTTTTTGTCATCACAAACATAAAAATTAAGCTTTACTGTTTCAAGGTTTTTTTCGCCTTCAGCATCGCGATTAAATTCAAAAAGTTTTTCAGTTTTAACATTTGGTGGCGTCTTTTTAGTTTTATCAAGTACCATGCTAGCTGGGGCTTCAGCATTTAAATGAAAGCCTTTTTTGGTTGTTACGCTGAACTTTTCTTTGCTTGTCTTGATATCTACTTGGTTGTCAGTAAGCCCCGCAAAACTAGTTGCTGCTAAAAGAAAAAAAAGACTAAAAACTGTGTTACTTATTTTCATTTTATCTCCATAAAAAAGGGCCAATAAGGCCCTTTTTTTCATCTTATTTGTTTAATGTCGAACTGGTTTTTTAAACGCGTTCAACAGCTACTTGTATTGAGGTTTCCATGCCTTCGGCAAACCGAACTATGGCCTTATGAGTTCCAAGTAGTTTAATCGGCTCCTCTAAATGAATGTCTTTTCTATCAACAGAAAAGCCTAGCTTTTCTAAACCTTTAGAAATGTCACTCGTTGTGACGGTACCAAAAAGTTTGTCGTTTTCGCCCGCATTTAATTTAAACGCTACAGTTGTGCCTTTTATTTTATTTAAAAGACCTTGTCGCTCTGACATCGCCTTTTTCTTTTTAGATTCAGCAACTCGCTTCAAATGGTTGTATTCGTTTTCTCTTTTTTCAGTGGCTTCAAGCGCCAACTTTCTGGGAAACAATAAGTTTCTTGCAAAACCTTCTGATACGCTAACAAGGTCTCCGACCTTTCCTAAATCTTTAACATCTTTTTGTAAAATTACTTTCATATATTCCTCGCTTATCTTTTTTGTATAATAAATTATTCTGTATTTATGTTGTCTTTAATTTTTTTCTTACTAATTTTCTAAAGTCTGCCCAGTAATCTACAAACCCCACCAAAATAACAAAAGGCGCGAGTTGCAGAACTATCAGTACATACGTTGCCATTCGAGCAAAGGGACCAAATCGGTAAAATCTGGTCATAAACTCAACAACCGCCAAACCCTGAAATAAAAACGCCACTGCAGCAATGATTAAAAAATTAATGCCTGCCGTTTTTAAAATCTCTTGGTTCGAGTTCAAACCGAGAATCAATAGCGAGGCGAGCGTCAACCAAATAACGGTATCTGGCAACCTAAACTCCAACCATCGTAAACCGGAAGCTACCCTAGCACGTTGAATTTTAAACATTTTTGTAACTTTAGTTTCAAAAATAAATCCCATCGCAAGTGAACCAAAAAGACTGGCCGTAAAAAATCCCGGTAAATATTTTACCAAAGTTCCAGGCTCAAGCTGATTGTTCGGAAAGGCTTTATTCATGGCTGTGCGCAAAGGCTCTAATGTTTCGCTTAGCATATCTGCGGCAACCATATTTTTTAAAATTAAAAAATATCCGGCAACTGCAAGTAATACTCCGGCAAATAAAGAAATAAGGCCTGCGCCTCTCCAATTTGTGCCGCGTCGTTCAAGTTCGCTATAGGTGCCTAAAGTCATCCAGATTGCACCTACGTAAACCGCTGTTTCTGCTATTTTATAATTCGACTGAAGCCCGGCCAATCCCGCAACTAACATCAAGCCAACTAGCAAAACTGCAGTTGTCCAAAAAACTCGGGACTTTGTTGAAACAAAAAGCGCACGCATGAACGGCGCTCCCATAAATGAAAATAAAACAGACGCAATGGCGCTAGTAGCAACTAGCAACCAAATACTTTTATTCTGTACTTTAAAATATGTTTTTGTTTTCAGCAAGTTCATGGCTGCCTATCGCTTGGTAAGTTTAAACCAAATTACGCTTCGTCTTTATCATATCTTTCGGTGCGCGCCTGAGCTGCCGCTTGACGACGAAGCTGCATTTTTGCTTCGCGTTCTTTTTCACGGGCTGCAGAGTCTGACAAACCTTTTTTGAAGGCTTCCGCATGTTTAGATACGGCAATTCTTTCATCTAGCTTGGTGTGCATAAAACGCAAAACTTTGTCGTTAATGCGCATTGTACGCTCTAACTCCATGATGGCTTGCGGTCCGGCCTCAAACATCGTGTGAAAATACACAGCTTTTCTTAGCTTGCCGATTGGTGTTGCTAAATTTCTTTTACCCCAAGTCTCAAGTGTGTGAACTGAGCCTTTGAAGCTAGAGATTGTTGTTTTGTTTTTTTTGAAAAGCTCTTTTTGCTCTTCAACCGTTGCGTCTGGGTGTACTAGGATTACGGCCTCATATGGACGCTTAAATTCTGTCTTGGTAGTTTGACTCACTGTTTTCCCTTCGGTTAAAGCCCCACCACTATTGGAGGAGCAAGGATGACTTTTTTATGTTTTAAAGGTCTAACACCGAAGCCCGCTGATAGACAAGCCCAGAATCAATGGCTTACTATATTCCCCAGGTGAGATTTAACTATGAGATTTGAGCTCGAAATTTTAGATGGTAAAAACAAGGGACGTCGCCTGATGCTACGCAATGGCCTGATGATTGGCCGAGGTCCAAAAAAAGACCCCACTGTTGCACCAGAACTTCAGCAACAAAAGATTGCCTTTGACGACCCAGAAATGGCCGAGGCCCATGTGGTTATTAATTACGATTCAAATAAGTCGTGGAATATTGAATGCTTAGCTCCAAATAAGATCCGTCTTGGTTTTGCAGAGGTTGAGCGTGCCGTGCTGATTGTAGGCTTGATTTTTAATATCGGCCAAACCGGTTTTAAAGTTGTCGAACATGAAGCTAAAAACAAGGGGCCCTGGAAAGAAGAGCTTAAGGCATGGCTCGAAAAAAACCCCGGATACCCGAGTTCTACTGAAATTTTTTTCTTTTCGCGCCCTATACGCCTGAGTTTTATTCAGGGTCCACAATATGAAGAAGCCTATACATTAAGCTATGGCCCGAGAGAGCTCGGCTATAATTGTTTAGATCTTGATATAAAAGACCCCTCATCCCCGCCAAGAGTTGCAAAATTTTTTCAAATTGGAGCTCAAGTTTATATTGAGAATTTATGTGGAGCCGCTGCCACAATAAATGGCGGCGCCTTTGAACAGCACAAAATTGCTCAGGGTGATGTTTTAAGAATTGGATCCAGCACCATAGAATTGAGTACTTTATGACAGGCATCGAGACCACTTTTATCGAAAAAAAAACCGGTACCTATAATGCCATTGACGGCACACCGATTTACTATGAGGTGCGGGGAGAGGGCGAGCCTATTGTTTTTGTATATGGAATCGCCTGTTTGATGAATCATTGGCACAAGCAGGTTGAGTTTTTTTCAAAAACACATAAGGTCATTCTATTCGACATTCGCGGACATCACAAAAGCATTCCTGTAAGCAACATCAGCAACTTTAGCTTTGAACATCTGGCGTTTGATATAAAAGGCCTTCTTGGCCATCTGGAGCTTGAAAGGGCGCACTTCGTCGGGCACAGCTTCGGAGTTCCTTATTTGATTAAAACCTATGAGCAGTTTCCCGAAATATTTTCATCCCTGACATTCATAAATGGGTTTGCAAGAAATCCGCTAAAAAAACTTTTTGGTTTAGAATTTGTCGAGCCTTTATTTAATTTTTTACGCGAGCAACACCGCAAATCCCCAGATCTGTGGAATGCTTTGTGGCGTGGCCTGATTGACAATCCGGTGGCTTTTCAGGTGGCAGCACTTGCCGGTGGTTTTAATATCAGGCTTACTCAATTTAAAGATATTGAAATGTACGGTCGCGGAGTCTCGCGACTAGAGCTGGCTTATTTCTTTGAGCTCTTCGAACAATTACTCATTTTTGATGGCGTTTCTATTTTGCCACGTATCGAGGCCCCAACCTTAATTCTTGCCGGCGATCAAGATATGCTAACGCCCACGTCTTTTCAGCGCGAAATGCACGACTTGGTTTCAGGATCTGATTTTTTACTGATTCCTTATGGCTCTCACTGCTGTCAGCTAGATTTTCCAGACTTTGTAAATCTTAAAATTGCAGAGTTTCTTAAGAAAAATTCTCAATAACCGCCAATAAAAAAAGCCCCCCAATTAAGGGAGGCTTTCATTTATTTCATGTTTATGAAAAATTTATTTATAGGCAACTTTAGTGATTTTCCAGCCGGATCTTTCCGCTGAGTCATCAGATGTAAAAACAAGCTTAACGCTATCGCCAGTTATAACCGCCGAAAAAACATCATCGTTATTGCCGCTTAAAGTTTGTATTACAGTACCATCTGCGCCTATCAGCTTAACGAAGTCAAAGTTGGCTTCCGTATCAAACTTCTCAAAATAAAGTGCAAACTGACTTACACCATAAAACTTTAATTTATGCTCTTCATTGGTGTTTTTTAAATAGGGGCTTGCAGAGGCAATTTCTTCTTCTAGAATCTTAGATTTCCAATTAGCGGGATCATTTGCGTCAGGAGCGGGAATTGTATTAGTTAATGCATTGTACGCGTTAACCACGGCTCCCGTTATTGTCTTTCCTTTTAGGCCAACCGTTGGTTTTGCAGTTTGCAAAAGGCGTTCTTTTAATTGCAAGGCAGTTAAGTTTGGCTCATGCGACCAAACTAGTGCGGCCACACCTGATACGTGAGGAGTTGCCATTGAGGTTCCAGACCAAGAGGCATAAGCGCCACCTGTTGATGAATAAACATTTACACCTGGCGCACCAATATGAACTGAACGTTTACCGAAATTAGAAAATGTGGCTTTAGCTCCTTGGTTATCAATTGCTGCCACCGATACTATATTTGGTACTTCATAAGAAGCCGGGTAGGCCGGATTTTTATCGTTATCTTTGCGGTCATTGCCTGCCGCCGCTATAAATATGGCGCCAGCTTCGTTTGATCTTTTGATAGCATCCATCAAAGTTTGTGAGAATCCGCCACCACCCCAAGAGTTACTCATAACTTTGGCACCCATTTTAGTAGCGTAATCAATTGATTTCAAAGCATTTTCTAAGGTGCCCGAACCACTTGCGCTTAAAAACTTAACCGCCATGATTTTAACATTCCAGTTAACACCAACAATTCCTTTTCCATCATTACCTTTGGCACC
>JBBTEQ010000051.1:0-10087 GCA_038042235.1 Bdellovibrionota bacterium
GATGATTTTGTTTCCGTTGAATGAGAGAATGCCGTAGTCACCAAAGGTGCCACATTTTTGATTTTTATAGCTGGAACCTAGTGATTCGGCAGCATCTTCTATAATGCGAATATCATACTGCCTGCATATTTCCGATATTTCAGAATAATTGGCACTCATGCCGAAGAGATCAACGCAAATTAAAATTCGCGGAATACGTCCCTGTTTTTTTTTAATTTCAATGGCCTTTAACAGAGATTTTGGGCAAAGGTTCCAAGTTGCAGCTTCGGAATCTATAAAAACTGGAATGGCTTTTTCATATAAAATGGGGTTAGCTGAGGCAATAAAGGTGGCGCTTGAGCAGAAAATTTCTTCATTGGGCTGTACGTTTAATAGACGAAGAGCGATATGAATTGCGGCAGTACCTGATGACATGGCTACAGCATAAAGATTTTGCTCACCTAAGTACTCAACCACTTGTTTTTCGAAATCAGTTACATTTGGCCCCAGTGGTGTGACCCAGTTTTCTGCAAAGGCCTTTTGAATATGCTGCTGTTCTAGACCACTCATGTGTGGAGCTGATAGTAGTACTCGGTTTTCAAAACGTTTTAGCATCTCACTGTCCTTTAATCTGAGCACTGTATCATTGCACACTGGGTATACATTGCAAGTGCATTTGCCACATAATTTAAACATTGCTGCGATTTATTAAACATGGAATGATTCTGAATACTTTTATGACTCAAATAAATTATACTAGAAACATCGCGGGTTTGATCGTTTTCTCGTTCATTGCTGCATTTATATCTCAGACTATGACGGATTTTGCCGATATAATTGCAGTGTCCGTAGCCTTAATTGTTGCTTATAAAAATAATGAAATAGCTGATTTTTTCAAGGGTTTCCATCGGCCAGTTTTATGGATAATTTGGTTAGTTATTATACTGACAGGGTTAATTATTAATTTAGGCTTCTTTAATATACAGGTATGGATTAATTTCATCGAGTTCAAATGGATTATTACTTTTTTAAGTTTTATTTACTTGGTAAATAAAGTGATTGAGCCTAAAGCATTTATTAAAAATATATCGATGCCGGTTTTGATATTGAACTTGATAAGCTTAATTTTATTTTTTTATATGTCTGAAGCGGCTCGGCATATGGGTTTGGTACATCGAGCCTCGGGTGTGTTAAATGCCACTATGGCTTTTTCACATAATATCGGACCGGTATTTAGTTTATTTACGGTTTTAATGTTTGTTAATTGGGTTTACTATAACCGAAATGAAAAGATTCTGATCATGCTGGTAGCATTGACGTCTGGTGCACTGACTTTATTAACATACACCAGAGGAGTCTGGCTAGGCTCGCTTGTAGCTATTATTTTTTGTCTTTCAATATGGAGTGCTAGAAGAGCGGTACAATTCCTTCTGATCGTCTTACTGCTGGGGGCGGTGTTGTTCTTCACCAATCAAAATATAAATAACCGTATATTAAATAAAACAGCATCTGAAACATATAGTAACGATTCCAGACTAGCACTTTGGAAAGCCAATTGGCGTATGATTCAGGATTACCCGGTTTTAGGTGTAGGTTTTGGGGAAAATAAAAATCATTTGCGTAAATATTATGACGATATGGGATACTCAGCTGATACTATAATCTCGCACGCACATAATCAGTATTTACAGACGTGGGCAGGCACCGGGACTTTGGGTTTCATTTGCTATTTGGCATTTTTATATTTAATTTTCAGAACAACTTGGAGTGGTTATAAGATTGCCAGTAGCGAGGATAAAGCGTTATTTTTGGGTCTTATATCTGCATTACTTTGTTTTACTATTGGAGCGCTGACCGAGGTTAACTTCAGTATCTCAAAAAATAGATTTTTCTTTATATTACTTGCAGGGGTAGCAATCGGTATTTCGAATAGAATGATAACTGAGAATAAAAATAGTTTTCGTAACTAGAGTCGCTAAGATTTTTTTTGCCATTAATGCGTGATACCTTCTTTTTTAAAGATTTTATAGGCCGTCAAAAATAGTATTTTAATGTCTAAAGTTAAACTCTGGTTTTTTAGGTAATATTCATCAAATTGAACTTTAACAGGAATGGGCAATTCATCCCGGCCATTAATTTGGGCCCAACCGGTAATGCCGGGGGTTAACTTGTGTACACCGCATTTAGTACGTAATTCCTTGAGGTCATCTTGATTAAAAAGTGCGGGCCTGGGGCCGACAAGGCTCATGTCTCCGGATATGACAGATAGTATCTGGGGTATTTCATCGAGACTACTTTTGCGTAAAAAACTACCGATTGGTGTTAAAAAAGCTTCGGGGTTTGATAAAAGATGAGTTGCCAGTTGTGGCGTATTGATTTTCATTGATCTAAATTTGGGCATTAAAAAAATCTGATTATTTTTACCTATTCTTTTTGACATATGAAATACAGGTCCTTTAGATGTCAATTTAACAGCTAAGTAAACAATTAAAAATGGTATTGAAATCATAACTAGTAAAGCGAGAGCAAAAAAAAGGTCAAAAAGACGTTTTAACATAATAATAAACTAAAATAATTTTGTTATATTGTCCATTTTAGAAAGATATGTAACTCTCAAATATTAAATTAGGAATTTAGAAATGCATTCATATTTAGCTAAAATGCCGCGTAGGTATAAAATTTTAATCATGCTGATCAGCGATGTGGTTTTGCTGCCTCTGGCTTTATGGTCTGCGATTGCCTTAAGATATGGAACTTTTCAGCCTATAGTCAGTGGCTATTGGTGGTTGTTTTTAGTTATTCCATTTGTAACGGTGCCGATTTTCTTAAAATTGGGGCTTTATAGGGCAGTTATAAGATACGTTGATGAGCAAATCATTAAAACAGTTTTGTATGGGGTTACACTTTCTAGTTTAATTATTATAGCCATAGTGGCAATGACTCAGATTCAGGGGCTTCCCAGATCTTCTTTGATAATATACTGGGTTATTGCAAGCAGCTATATAGCTTCTAGTCGCTATCTGGCCAGGGGCATACTGCGCACACTTGAACGTAAAGAACGTCGCAAGCAAAAAGTGGCGATATATGGAGCGGGCAGAGCTGGGCTTCAAACAGCCTTGGCGTTACTGTCGGGCCCTGAATATAAACCTGTTTTATTTTTTGACGATCAAAGTGAATTGCATGGTTCTACCATTGCAGGAATACGTGTTTATGACCCCAAAAATGCTGAAAACATTATGGATCGACATTCCTGTAATCAGTTACTTTTAGCTTTGCCATCGGTTACAAGGGCAAAACGCAAAGAGATTATTCAGAGATTTGAACGAAAAAATATTCAATTAAAAACCATCCCGGGTATGGGTGAGCTGGTAACGGGCAGGGTTAAGGTTGAGGATATCAGAGAAGTAGGTATTGAGGATTTGCTAGGCCGGGATCCAGTGCCTCCCTTTGAGGACCTGATCTCAAAGTGTATTTATAATAAAGTGGTGATGGTAACTGGAGCCGGTGGCTCAATCGGGTCTGAACTCTGCCGGCAAATCTTAAAACATAATCCTAAAAAAATTATTTTATTTGAGAGAACTGAATTTTCACTTTACAAACTTGAACAGGAACTGCTTCAGGTTTACAACCGAGAGAAAATTACTCCAATTCTGGGTGATGTGTTAAATCAACAACAGTTAGAAAATATCATCAGCAACCATGGTGTTGAAACGATATATCATGCGGCCGCATATAAACACGTGCCCCTTGTTGAGGGGAACGTTATTTCTGGAGTTATTAATAATGTTTTTGGTACTTTATCAGTTGCTAAAGCAGCTATGAGTTTAAAAGTGCAGACTTTTGTTTTAATTTCTTCAGATAAAGCTGTCAGGCCGACAAATGTTATGGGGGCCACAAAAAGACTGGCAGAATTAGTTTTGCAGGCTTTGGCTGATACCAAGCCCTTTACGAGATTCTGTATGGTGAGATTTGGCAATGTTTTAGGTTCGTCGGGTTCGGTGGTTCCTTTGTTTAAAGAACAAATTAAAAACGGTGGACCCGTTACTGTAACCCACCCGGAAGTAACCAGATACTTTATGACAATACCTGAGGCTTCACAATTAGTGTTACAAGCGGGCGCCATGGGTGACGGCGGTGAAGTTTTTGTGTTGGACATGGGCGAAGCAATTAAAATAGTTGATCTAGCAAGAAATATGATCGAACTCAGTGGTTTTGAGGTCAAAGACAAAGATTCCGATCAAGGGGATATCGCAATTAATTTTGTGGGTTTAAGGCCTGGCGAGAAGCTCTATGAAGAGCTGCTTATTGGCAGTAAAGTCGGTAAGACGGCGCATCCACGCATTATGAATGCAGACGAAGAGTTTATCGAGCTAAAAAAACTTATGGGATTTATGGAAAAATTAAAATTTAATTGCGATAACTATTTGGATTCTGCAGCTGTGGAAAATTTAAAAGAAATTATCAGTGAGTATAAGCAGGGTTAAAGGTGCCAGCTACCTTTGCGCCGTAATGAGTTAAAACCCCTTAATCGTTTTCTCTAGAATTTCAGCCTGCATATGGGCTTCTTCTAAATTCCAGTAATTAGTTTTAAATTGTTTAAGTCTGGGCTGTAAATTTTCTGCGATAGGGCATAGGCCCGGTCCAAATTTTTGCCATATACCTGTCATTTTAGAAACTTCTTTTTGAAAATAGGGTTCCATATAGGTTAACTTCCAAGCGGCATAGTAGCCATCTCCGCCATTTTTTTGAAATTGATCACGAAATTTATACCAATCGGTTTCGGGCTGATGGGTATTGAGTAAGACGCTGTAAGCCCAGTAGCTGTTAATATAGCCTTCGGGCTCTGTCTGCGCCGTAAATTTTGAAGTTCGTTTAACAACTGAATCAAAAATTTTGGCACTATGTATACGATTATTAACTAAATCATCAAGTCTTTCTAGTTGGCCCAAAGCGACTGCCGAGTTGAGTTCTGACATTCTGTAATTAAAACCTAAAGAGTTAATTCGGCTGTAGTTAGGGTCTTGAATACTCAGTCGCGAGACTTTGGCTTGTTTGGAACTGACGCCAGCGTAACCCAAACAAGAAAACTTTCTGGCTTTGTCCGCTAATACTTCATCGTTAACTGTAAGCATTCCACCTTCGCCACTCGTCATATGTTTTGATGACTGAAAGCTGTAGCTTGAAAAATGACCGAATTCTCCAACTAATTTATTTTTATATTGGCCTAAAAAACATTGGGCGTTGTCTTCGATTAAAAATAAGTTATGTTTTTTACAAACGAGCATAATTTTATCATAGTCTGGGGCCAAACCATAAAGCGATACGGTCATTACCACTTTGGTTTTTTTTGTGATGACTTTTTCTATGGCTTCAGCCGTTATGCAAAATGTTTCAGGGTCCACATCGGCAAATACCGGAATTGAGCCATTTTGTAAAACCGCCAATGAAGGCGAGGCCATGGTTAAAGGGGGAACAATGACTTCATCGCCAGTGCCGATATCTAAAGCTTTCAGTGCCGTATGAAGTGTTGCGGTGCCATTCGTAATACCAATAGCAAAATTACTTTTGAATTTTTGTGCAAAGGCTTTCTCTAGTTTTGAGTTATAAACGTTATTAAGTGAGTTGTTGAAAGAATTATTCAAAACATCTAAAACATATTTATTTTCTAAATCTGAAAATCTATCCATGACATCCTATTAGTTTTTCAAAAAAACCTTCATACTCGTCGGTATAATCCTGAAATTTCATGACCAATCTTCCATTTTGGGTTTAAATGAAACCACATTCCATGATGATAAAAACAGATAATCCAAGTAAGCCATTTATGCGAAGTTTGTATATACCATTGATCTAAAATTTTAGCTTTACTTTCGACCGAGGCCTGCTTTAACTCACGAGTTAATTCAGCCTGAACGGGACGTTTTGTTGAGTTGGTTGACCATCGTAAAATGTTGCGCCATCTCTTACCTTGAAAAAAACCTTTTAAGTCGTAAGCATAATATTCGAGAGGTTTAAAGCCATTTTGTTCCATCACTTGATGAAGTGAATTCCCATCAAAATAGTTTACATGATTGATAAGCAATTCAGCTGGTTTTTGCCTGATTTGCCAGTTCATTTTAAGACCCCAAATGTCTTCGTAACCGTTAGGAGTAATAAAATGCCAGAGCCCTCCCGGAATCAGTAAGTCATGAGTGTTTTTTACCAGCTGACTGACGCCTGCGACATGTTCAATAAGATCACGTGCAATGATTAAATCAAATTTTGGCAGATTTTCGACTTGCACAGAATCTGGTGCGGCCTCAATTCCTGAAAAGCCATGTTCTTTAAGATTAAATTCAAGCACTTCGGGCACCACATCCATAACTGTAACTTTTGAATCAGGAAAGACAAACCTCAGGCCTTCAAGAAAATACCCCGAACCCGGCCCGTACTCGAGTATCGATTTGGGCGAAACACCGCGCCATTTAAGTGAATACGCAAAAACCACTCCGCGTCGAAAATTGCGCAAGCGGTTACGAAAGTGCTCATGAGAGCTGACTCTGAGTTCTTCATCAATATAATAGGCGCGGCAACCAAGCGACATTTGCTCTGGACTGAGCATAGGATCTAGCTGCGCATGCCCACAACGAAGACAGCGGACAAGTTGACCTGAATAAATATCCCAATAATCTACAACCGATACTAAATTGGCCTGCAAGTGATTGCAAAGACGGCAGGGCTCTTGGCGATTAATAGTGGAGGAAATTTCTGTTGTTTTATTATTCGGCTGTAGCATGGAGCGAGCATAATAAGAACTTAAAAAGCTGTCACTTTAAAACAGGCTTGTATCCTATATATTATGCCAACATTTCTAGCTGTTACTTGCTTTTCATTGACTTAACTATTTGATAACTCTAATTTTATTTTGATAAGAATATTTTAGCTGGTCTATTTAATAAGGAGTCACTTGTCTATGGATTCAATATTTTTGATATCTCCAATTATTGCGGGAGTTGTTGGTCTGATTATCGCTGCGCTTTTATACTTCAGAGTTAAAGCTCAGCCTGCTGGAAATGAAACAATGAATCGTATTGCAGGTTATATCCGTGAAGGTTCAATGGCCTTTCTTGTGCGTGAATATAAAGTATTAGCTGTCTACTGTTTAGTAGTTGGCGCGCTTATGTTCTATGCCTTAGGTTCAATGGCGGCATTGTGGTTTATTGCTGGAGCGTTCTTATCATTACTTGCAGGTTTTATTGGAATGAAAGCCGCAACCTTTGCAAATGTTAGAACAACTCAAGCTGCTGCAGTATCAACTAAAGGTAATGCATTATTAGTTGCTTTAGATGGCGGCGCGGTGATGGGTTTAGCTGTTGCGGCCCTTGGTTTGATTGGTCTTGGAGCTGTTTACTATTGTTACCAAGGTACTGAACAGGTTGGAACAATTTTACATTCATTTGCAGTAGGAGCTTCATCCATTGCACTTTTCGCGCGTATTGGTGGCGGTATCTATACAAAAGCGGCTGATGTCGGTGCGGATATCGCAGGTAAAGTTATTGAAAATATTCCTGAAGACGATCCTAGAAATCCGGGCGTTATTGCCGATAACGTGGGTGATAATGTCGGTGATGTGGCTGGTATGGGCGCAGACATTTATGAATCTATGGTGGCGGCTATTGTTGCAGCTATGGCGATTGCCTTAACAATTAGTGCGTCCTCTTTACCAAAGATTATGGAATCAACTGAAGCCACTGTGGATGCGGTCAGAATGATGGGTGTGGGACTTCCATTAATTTTATCGACTCTGGGTTTAATTATTTCAATCGTGGTGATTTTTGCGGCTCGTATGTTAAAAAATAAAAAACCAGCAACAGTGTTGAGATCATCATTGATGTTACCGCCGATAATTCTCACAGTTGTGTCTTATGTCGTTATGCCAATGATCGGAGTAACTCAGAATGTAACATGGGCTTTAGCTGCAGGTGCATTTGGTGGAGCCTTGATTGGTCTTATTACAGAATATTATACAGCGATGAAGCCTATTAGATTAGTTGCTGAGGCGGCAAAAACTGGAGCGGGTACTGCTGTTATTCGCGGGCTTGCTGTGGGTATGGAGTCTGTTGCGCTTCCAACAATTGTAGTTGTAATTGCGGCTTATATCGCGGATCAACAACTAGGTCTTTACGGTATTGCTCTTGCTGCAGTTGGAATGCTGGCCGGAACTGCAGTTGTAATGACAGTTGATGCTTACGGACCAATTGCCGATAACGCAGGTGGAATCTCTGAAATGTCAGGTTTGAATCCTAAAGTTCGTGAAATCACGGATGAGTTAGATGCTGTTGGTAACACCACAGCTGCTATCGGAAAAGGTTTTGCCATCGGTTCGGCAATATTAACCGTGCTGGCGCTGTTCAGTGCATTTAATATGGAAGTTAATCACGTAAGAATCGCTGCAGGTATGGCTGAAATGAAATTGGATTTAACATCTTCAAGTGTGTTATTGGGAATTTTGCTAGGTTCAATTCTACCATTCCTAGTGGGTTCTACAACTATGACTTCTGTTGGTAAAGCGGCTGGAAAAATCGTTGTTGAAATCGCACGTCAGTTTAAAGAAATTCCAGGTTTGTTGCAGGGTAAGGCTGAACCTCAACCTGCAAAAATTGTAGATATTGCAACAACAGCGGCTCTTTATGAAATGATTTTACCTGGAAGCATTGCGATCGTGGCTCCGGTAATTGTCGGATTTTTTATGGGTCCACAGGCACTTGCTGGAATGTTAGCTGGCGGCATGGCCGTTGGTGCGACCATGAGTTTATTTATGGCGAATGCAGGTGGAGCTTGGGACAACGCTAAAAAATTCATCGAAAAAGGTGGACTCCCGGGGCATAAAAAAGGTTCTGATGTACACAAAGCTGCGGTTGTTGGTGACACCGTGGGTGATCCGTTCAAAGACACTTCAGGTCCGGGTATTGCGATTTTAATTAAAGTAATGTCAGTTGTAAGTTTGTTGATTGCTCAGCTTATCGCGCTGAAATAATTTTTATTAATAATTTTTTAGAGCAGTAAGCTATTTAAATTCACTGTTGAAAAGCCGATGAATTTTTTTGTCGGCATATTTATCTTCATAGCTATCTTCAACTTCTAGCAACTCTTGCTCACTGTAACCTGATCTTAAAGATAAAATACCAATTTGGTCCTCATTCAGCGTAAAATCTATTCTCCAGGTTCTATAAGATAAAGTCCAAAAATGTGGAAGTTCTTCAACACGCTTTTTATTTTTATTGGTGGGATCATATTCAAGCTGTCTGATAATAAAAGTTCGGATTTCTTTAACATTTTGTTTTTCTAAAAACTCTAATTGATTTTCCACGAATGGCGAAAATGAAATTATATTTTTTTGATAAGTAGAACTTTCAAGCCAGGTTATTCGGGCATCTGGGGCTGCATCAAATTCGGGGTGATAGGGTTTAATGTCATAAATGGGCGAGTCATTTAAGATATCATTTGTGCCGACTTCAAGAGTTAAGTCATTAACACTAATCAGCTCTACGAGGCTAAGACCAATAGGATTTGGGCGGTAAGGCGCCCTTGTGGCAAAAACCCCAATTTTTTTATTCGATCTAGGAGTTGAAACTTGCGGTTTCCAATTTTGATTTAGATGAAAGCCGAAGATAATCCATAAGTGAGAACAGCCTTCTAAATCTTGCAGAGCTTGTTCAAAGTTTTCACCTTTATTGAGAGTTATTTTACCGAATAAGCCAAGTTCATCAGGCTGTCTTCCGGCTTGATAGGGTTCAATTTGCGCCGATTTAAATAAGCCAATGGGGTTTAGCAAAAGACTCATATGGTCATAAGGTGCCAGTACCTTAAGCGTGAATTTCATATTCGTTCCATTGTTTGCGCCACTCATAACCGGCAATTGCAGCAGCGGTAGCGGCATTTAATGAGTTTTTAATTCCGAAAACGGGGATTCTTCGCACTTCATCGCAAAGCTCGAGTTGATCTTTTTCTAATCCAAATCTCTCATTACCAACGACAAAGGCTACAGGTTTTTTTTCTGCAAATGGATAAGAGATATCGAGAGCTTTTGCCGAGGTCTCAAGAGCCGTAACATAATAATTATTTTTTT
>JBBTEQ010000052.1:0-11285 GCA_038042235.1 Bdellovibrionota bacterium
AGTTAAGCTCTCTTGCGGCGATGGTATTGCACAAGCAATTGTGTGAGAGAGTAGCACGGTGCCAGCTCTTTTTTTGTATAACCCAGCTAAGTTAGCCTTAATCGGAGACTTAGCTGGGTTTTTTTATTTGTCACTGTGTATAAGTCTTATACAATTTTTAAATCTAACTCATCTATATTCTAGCTGATCTGGCATCACGATTGAAGATAACTCAATAGGTGGTGTTGATGTACCCAATGTGTACCCGTACTCAATTTATAATCGGAATCATATTTGGTTCGCTAATTGCGTGCTCGCCGACTAAATTTAATCAAAATCAGCAAATTGCAGCTGTGTGCGATTCTTCGGCTACTAGTTGTATCACTAAAAATGGCTCAACTGAGGTTAGCCAGTCGTATAAGGTTGGCTCTGGTAAAGTGGATATACTCTTTATTAATGATAACTCTGCATCAATGTCTAAGGTTCAAGTCTCAATGTCCGCTAAGTTTGTGGGCTTTATTCAAAATTTAGATTCAAAAAGCGCTGACTATAGGATTGCGATGATCACTACTGATTTGAATTCAGTGATTCAGAATAGATTTTTAAATTTTTCTAACGGTAAAAAATTTATAACCAATGCTGATTCTGACAGAGTCAGTCTGTTCAATAATGCCATTGTTAGAGACGAAACCTTGGTTTGTGAAAATTTTATAATCGGTATGTTCAATACCTTTGGTACGGGTTTTCAGTCTACAAGCCAGTATGCGAATGAGTACTATTCAAAGTGTCCCTCGCCAGATACGAGGGGAATATACGCAGCCAATGTAGTAATTTCTGAAAACAGCAGCTCATTTCTGCGTGATGATGCAAATTTAAATATTATTTTAATTTCAAATGACAATGTCAGACAGGGAAAGGCATTAGAGGCTAATGACAGTGCGGGGGCATTTATCAGCATGATGCAAAACAAACATCCGAATAAGTATTGGGATTTTAATTCAATAATTGTTAAGGACGAAGCCTGCAGGCAATCTCAGACCCTTTACACTGCAACAAGCCAAATTGTAATGAATCAATATGGTCCGGCGGTTTCGGCTGGAATAGGAACCGAGTATGTCAATCTTTCTAATTCTGCGGCTAAAGATATTGACGGCAACCCAAGACCACGAGGACAAATTTTAGATATATGTCAGAGTGACTACAGCCATCATTTCAGTGCTATGTCGATCCAAATAGCTCAAGAGGCAAGAATGTTTACTATGAAATGCGTACCAAGTGAGGCCCCTTCCGTTATCGTTGCAGGTAATCCACAGGCAAGTGTTTCCTATACCGTTAGCGGTAATAAAATAATCTTTGCAAAAGGAACAGAGGGAACATCTGTAACCATTAATTACAAATGTTATACTGGACCAACGTGAGTTAACGAAATAATCATAAAAAATATAAATAATTAAAGCCTAGATGCCCTTGTTTGTGTTTATCTCAAAATGAGACAGTTTGCTCGAATATGAAAAAAAATTCTTTTTTTAATTAATTATTTTAGAGCATTAGCCGATACGTATCTTATGGGCATGGTAGATAGATATAAAAAAGCAGGTGGATTTCTTCAATTGGTGCAAGTTATAGAAACTTGTAACCAAAAAAAACGCGAACAATTTATGAATATAATAGTTGTCGAAAATCCAGAATGGGCCGATGCGCTTAATCAGAAATGTATTTCATTTAATAAAATTATTAACTGGAAGATCGAGTATATTTTAGAAATTGTTGCATCAGTGAATACACTGTCGTTTTCAACTGCACTGAAGAGTTTAAGCACTGAGCAGCTTGAGAGTTTTTTTCAAAAAGTTTCTCATCAGGATAGAAAAAAGTTTGAAATCTCGATACAGGAAAGCACCGCTAACCCGAATGAAATTTCGGCTAGTGTTGTAAAAGTTATATCAGAAACAAGAAATTTATTTGTTCAAGGATCTCTTAAGTTTGATAAAGTTGATCCTGCGCTGGCCATTCCCGATGGTTATGAGGCTCAATTAGGTAAAAACGAGCAAAATCGAGGATCGGAAGTAGCGCTTATTTTTGATGGTCCGGCATTGAACTTTAACCTTGGCGATAGTGCTGGAGCTGCTTCAGGTGGCTCTCCGGGAGCTGTTGTTGGCGGAGACGTAGATAAACTTCAAAAAAGACTTACGCTGCTCACTAAAGAACTTCAGAACCTGAAAACCGAGAATCAAGTTATGAAAGACAAGCTCGAGAAAATTAAAAAAATAGCCTAGTTCTCAGAAATCTTCAAAAAATGTTCAAATATTTAGCATCCGAAGTATCTCATAAATGAGAGCTAGTTGTGGTATGTGGTCTATATACCTTGACCGGAAGCTCATTGCCGAATTATATTTTATGCTCTTTGAACACTGTCGGGGCGTAGCGCAGTCTGGTAGCGCATCTGGTTTGGGACCAGAGGGTCGTAGGTTCGAATCCTATCGCCCCGACCAATTTCTCATAAATAGCTGAAATCACTTAATAAGTAAAACTCTAAAAATTCTTACAGCGATTTTTTATTTTTTAAATTTTTTATATAAATTAACCCGGTTTTTCTACAAATGTAGTGGCAACTTTTGAGGCGAAGAATAAGGGAAATAAATTCTATTTAAAGACTCTAGTTATGATTCTGCTCTCGCGATACTCTTGTCGCATTCGTAAAACTGTTAAGCCACAGTACAACAATAATGCCGCCGAGGCCAAGGCAAGCCCAGAATGACTGAGTCTAAGAAATACAAACACTGCTAACACAATATAAGCATGAGGTCTGTATTCGTAAAAAAATTTTTCCACGGAGTCCCCCTTACTTGAATTAGTGCAAATTGAGGGCCTAAAGAGTTTCACCTATCTGTAATATAATTAATTAGAGGCTTACTTGCAGTCGAACTATTTTACAATGAATAGAACATCAACAGTAAATTTCAAAATGACACATTCAAAATGATACATATTATTAAGAGCCGTATTTTCAAATAGTTGATATTTGTATAGATATTTATATATTAATGGGTTTGAATCAATTAGGTATTGATTTAAATCAAATAATACAAAAGATTCCAAAACCTGTTCTGATTGTCGGGGTATTAGTTATTGCGATAGTTTTTTTTGTTTACAATGACCCACTTCGGGATGAATGCGAAGTGCAGATTAGTATTTTTGAAAAAAAAACAGCCGGTCTGTTGAGCTCAATTAGAAACAAAAACAAAAAAACACAGTTTCCTAAAATTGAATTTTGGAAAAACCGCTGTAGAGCCGGCAACTCAATTGGCTCTTGCAGTGATTACTTTGAAGGCCTCAGATTTATTACTAAAGAGTTGCGCGAAGTTAAAGACAGTTGTCAGATTAACTACAGTGTTCAGAACGAAAAATTTTTGAATCAAATTACACAAGCTTTGCAAATAATGTCGTTGGTTGCTTGGGGAGAAAAACCCCCAGCAGGTATGGCCGAAAGAATAGGTTGGCTGAATGAAACCCATATCCGTACATTCTGTTATTTGAAGAAGACATTTATACTGATTGGAAGTGAAGAAAGCTTTTTAGTATTAAGGGATAAAGTTTACAAAGAGTTTCCTGGCGAGTGGTCTGAAAAATTTGATTTTAATAAACTTGTACAATCTAGCACAGCTGATAACAAAGCCGAAAGTGATGACGATGATGAAGATGGTGTTGATGTTGCTAAACTTGTGGCTGAAAATCGACCGCGAGCCTATAAAACTAATTTGAACCCCACTGGTAAACTTAAAAATGAAGAAATTTATGAACGCAGTATTTTTTCAATCCGCTGTGATTTATATATGTAATCAGTCAGCGGTTTTTTAGGATAAGCTATAGAGCTAATTTAGAGTCCTGCAAGCTGAATAGAGCCCCATCTTTTTCGTCCATTTTTGAATTGAATTTGCCCTCTGAAGAAAAAATTTGGTTCGATTTTGTTAGTAATTTTGTAACTTGTGCAATCTTCTTTCATCAAACACCATTCCGTAGGGCTCAGGCCAAAATCAGACAAGCTGTTACTCAGCAAAATAAGTTCCTGACGTTTTTTTGATGATTCTAAAAAGTGTAAAATATTCATATTCTCCCCTTCATATTATGAATTATGCTATAGGGTAGGTCTGCAAGGACTGTGCTCAGTGTAAAATGTGTTAAAAGGTATAGGATTGATTTTTTTGGTAATATATCTTCAAATTAAGAAATAATTCTTAGAGTTAGGAAATCATGCGCGCTATCTGTTATCGAAACCAATGTGTAATCTTAATATTATGGATATTTATTGTTCTGGGTTTGTTTAAGTTGATTTCGGATCGCCCAACTGCTGCTTTGCTAGCCGGAACCGGGTTTGTGTTTTTCCCACTGTGGTTTTTGTATTCTGAAATCATAAATCAAAAAAACAAAATACACATTCTTGCGTTAAGTTTATTTTTGCTGTGTTCTGCTCTGCCGATTTTTTTTCTGAGAGTAACAAACTGGGGAGCTGATTTTACTCTACTTGGACTCGGCCATGGCCAATTTCAAATATCAGCGTCACAACTGCATAAGTATTCGAATTATCTTTATATGTTAATGTTGGGGTCTACGATTTATCATTTAATAAAAGAAAAAATGCGACATAAGAGCAGTTGGTAAAAAAAAAGCCGACTTTTCAGTCGGCTTAAATAGGAACAACAACTAAATGATATTATGAAACTAATTAGACTTCAAACGGTACTGCGCTAATTAGTTCAGGGCGTGATGCAGTATCATAGGCATCTGTCCCCGACGGAAGTAGGGCTAGGTTGCGTGCTTTTTTAACAGCTGCAGAAACCCGCTTTTGTTGCGCAATACTTAGTTTAGATATGCGGGCAGGAGTAATTTTACCTGCATCTCCAATAAAGCGAGCCAGTGAGGCAGGATCTTTATAATCAAAATTATGGTCGCCTGCGTACTCTGTTCTGTACTTACTACGAACGTTTTTCTTACTGCCTTCGCGACTATTGTCTTTTTCCATTTTTTCCATTGTAAACCTCTTGCCAATTGAAGAATAAATGTAATATACCAGAAAGCTACGTTTTGGAAGTTATTTATTAGGAAATTTAGATTGGTAGGGAGATTGGTATGAGTCGTTGCGAGCTGACAGGAAAAAAACCGGTAGTTAAGAATTTGGTGAGCCATTCAAATATTAAAACAAAAAGCACGGCTATGCCAAATGTTCAAAGAAAACGAATATTTAGCAGAACTTTAAACGAAATGGTGCGACTATATGTAGCAGCAAGCGCTATACGTGATATGGAGCATACTGGCGGCTTTGATTCTTTTATCATTAATCAACCGAATGAGGTGTTATCTAAGCGCGCTATGGAAGTTAAGACCAAAATACGTCGCAAAATGAGCAAATCATCAAATCAATCGGCTAAGAAAGCCTAAGTAAGGGAAGATATATGAAATTAAAAATTAGAAAAGGCGATACAGTACAGGTTATAGCTGGTGGCGATAAAGGAAAAAAGGGCGCTGTAATTGCGGTGAGTCCGACTGCCATGAAAATTAAGATACAAGGTGTTAAGATTCAGACCCACTATGACAAAAAAGATGGTTTGCTTAAAAAAGAGGGTTTTATCGATTATTCGAACGTAAAACTAGTTGAAAAAGCTGTTAAAGAGAAAAAAACTACTAAGAAAACTGCAGCTAAGTCTAAATAAGCCGGAGCTATTTCTTAGCCTAGTCTAAGATTAGTCTAGTCTTGGCGGTACGCATGAAAAATGATAGAAAAAATTTATAGGCCGTTTGAAAATAGATTATGATTTCAAACGGCCTATTTTATTTATTACTGAATATATTAATTTACACGGCCATTACTTTTAATATCAATATTAAGAGCAATGCCCAAGATGTAAAAAAAACAGAAGTAGCAACTCCGGCGGGCGTAGACCTTTTTTATATTTGTCGTCACAATCAAAATACACGTTGGCTGCGTATTTATAAGCTTGATAATGGAAAATGCAACACACAATACTCTAAAGAGGGATATTTACAGATCATCGGGTCTGCTACCTATTACGCCAGTTGTGAAGGGATACTTCACAGTGTGAAAAAAAATCTGGAAGAGGGTGGCTTCGTTTGTAGCTCCTCGAGCAAATACTCTATTATCGAGTTGTAGAAAATGGGGGCCCGCATAAAAATCGGCATAGCGCAGCTCAATAGTAATGATGATTTTCAGCGAAATTTTTCACAGATTAAAAAAATTATTTTAGAAGCTCAGCATGAAAAACCCGCAGCAATTTTTTTTCCGGAAAACTCCCTTTTTATGAGAGTTGACTCTGATTCAGGTATTAAGGCGATTAGTTTACAAGATGAGATGATGCTTGAGCTTAAAGAGATTTGTACGCAAACTCAGATCTCTATTCATCTGACCACTCCTATTTTAGAAGATGGAAAATTTTTTAATGCTTCTGTTTGGATTGACGCAAAACTTGGGGCCAGTATTGTTTATAGAAAAATGCATTTGTTTGATATCGAATTAATCGGAGAGCGGCCAATCAGAGAGTCCGATGTTTTTACTAATGGTGAAAAACCAACGATTTTTAATATCAATAATTTTAAAGTCGGGAGCTCAATTTGTTATGATATCCGATTTGCTGAACTTTATTCGACTTATGCAAAGGCAGAGGTCGACGTTATTTTGGTTCCAGCCGCTTTTTTGGTCAAAACGGGTCGGGCCCATTGGGAGGTTCTATTAAGGGCCCGGGCAATTGAATCGCAGTGTTATGTTGTTGCGTCAGCACAATCAGGTTTACATCAATCAAGCTCTGGTGGGTTTGAACGAGAGACTTTTGGACATTCGATGATAATCAATCCATGGGGAGAGGTTATGGCTTTTAAAGCCAATGGCGTAGGAGTTTTTTTTGCTGAACTTAGCCAGGAGTTGCTACTGAATGTGCGTAAACAAATTCCGATGAAGAATCATAGAAGAATTGATTTCTAGTAAATAGTCTTTAATATTAGGTGATGATGAATAAAAAAATATTATTTATTCTGTTTTTAATAATATCCTTAGTTTCACTTTTGGTGCCAGATCTGCGTGCCGACGAGGCTTCTGCTTATGCAGAAATTGCAAGACTTAGAAAGTATGCCGGCGGCTCCGACGAGAGCGACTTAAAGGTGCAACTGAAATTAAATCAATCTCCAAGCCTAAAGAAAAAACAAAATGCTCCAGAAGAGCCAAGTGAGGGTTTTTAAGGGTATGGAGTTTTTATGAATGAATCTTTACCTGAAGGCGTCTCGCGAGAAATTATGGACGTGGATGTACTTATTGTTGGCGGTGGAGCTGCGGGATTATCCTGTGCTTATCGCATTGCCACAGAAATTGAAAAACATAATCAATTGGTTGCTGATGGAAAACTTCAGGAGCTTTCAATTCCTGAGCAGATGATCGTAGTTCTTGAAAAGGGCTCTGAGATTGGCGCCCATAGTTTTTCTGGAGCCGTTTTGAAAACTAAGGCACTAGAAGAATTAATACCTAACTTCAAAGAGCTTGGCTGCCCACTCGATGCGGAAGTTAAAAAAGATGCGGTTTATTACTTAGGTCAAACATCGGCATTTAAACTTCCGATAACTCCACCGCCATTTCATAATATTGGAAATCATATTATTTCGTTGTCTAAATTTAATCGTTGGCTGGCTTCGCAGTGTGAGGCCAAAGGTGTCAATATTTTTCCAGGATTTGCGGCAGTTGAAGCTTTGTATGAGGATAATAAAATAGTGGGTGTACGAACTGGCGATAAAGGACGTGATAAGGATGGAAATCCAAAATCCAACTTTGAGCCCGGTTTGATTTTAAAAGCTAAAACCACAATTTTTGCAGAAGGTACGCGCGGCAGTTTATTTAAACAGGTGTCCAAAAAACTGAATTTACGTGAAGGAAAAAATGCCGAAGTCTTTGAAGAAGGCGTTAAAGAAATAATTCAGATGCCGGCAGGAACTGTTGAAGCCGGACAAGTTATTCACACGATGGGATTTCCTTTGAGCCAATCCATCGGTGGAACTTTTATTTACACAATTCCCGGAGATAAGATTGTTTTAGGCTTGGTGGCTTATCTTGATACCAAAGATCCCTTGCTAGACCCACATCGTGAGTTGCAAAAACTTAAGACCCACCCATTTATTGCTAATATGATAAAAGGTGGAAAAGTTCTAGCTTACGGCGGAAAAACTTTACCTGCCGGTGGCTGGTACTCAATGCCCAAGCTTTATGGCGATGGGTTTGTGGTGTGTGGTGATTCTGCAAGTATGGTGGATGTACAAAAGCTCAAGGGTATACATTTAGCTATGAAGTCAGGGATGCTGGCAGCTGACACAGCATTTGAGGCAGTTAAGAAGCAGGATTCGTCATCGACAACATTAAAATCATACGAAACGCGAGTTTATAATAGTTATGTTAAAAGTGAACTTTACCGAGTTAGAAATTTTCATCAAACTTTATCAAAAGGCATTTTTGCCTCATTGCCTTTAATTGCTTTCCAGGAGATTTCTGGCGGACGCGGGTTATTTGATAACCTGAAAATACATGCTCTTGACGCTAAGACCACCATTAAGGTCAGTGAGATTTGGGGTAGTGAGGGTATGGAAGCCCCAGAAAACAAACTGCCGCCAGCTGACGGGGTGCTGATGTTTGATAAACTGGGGAGTGTGTATTTAACAGGTACCAGTCATGACGAGGACTCTCCCAATCACTTGCTATTACAGAATGGCGATATCTGCCGGACTGTCTGTGAGCCTCAATATAAATCGCCCTGCGTGAAGTTTTGCCCGGCCAGTGTTTATGAAATGCTACCCTCTACTAAAGGGGAGGGTGGGTATGATTTACAAATTAACTATACAAATTGTATTCATTGTAAAACTTGTGATATTAAGTGTCCGTTTGAGAATATAGATTGGACTGTACCCGAAGGCGGCGGCGGCCCGAAATATACCGAGACCTAGCTATATACAATATTAGCTAAATTGACATTTTAATAGAGGAACTCACATGGCTCACTTTTATGCTTCTTGCCCTACGGGTATGGCTGAACTAGTTGAAAAAGAACTGCAATCATTTGGCTTAAAAACCTGGGAGAAAACCTCTGGCGGCGTTGTGTTTGAGTCCAATTGGGCCGGCTGCTATAAAGCCAATTTAAATTCGCGATTTGCCAGTCGAATTTTAAAACCTATCCTCGATTTCCCTGCTTATCAAAACGAAGAACTTTACAATAATATTCTTAAACATGATTTTACCAAGTATATAAAACCCACACAAACTCTAGCGGTCGATGTTGTCGTTAAAGAATGCATGTTGCACGATCAGCGCTTTGTGGCGATGAAAATCAAAGATGCCATCGTTGATCAATTTCGTGATAAATTTGGCGTGCGCCCGGATGTCGATACAAAAACTCCTGATTTAAGAATTCATGTTCGCGGTCATAAAAATCAATTTTCAGTTTCAATCGATACCAGTGGCAACTCACTTTTTATGCGCGATTACCGCATAGCAACTGGCGAGGCCCCTCTTAAAGAAAATTTAGCAGCAGGACTAATAGGGCTGACTGATTGGGATAAAAAATCACCAATTGTAGACTTATTCTGTGGTTCTGGAACTATCTTGATTGAAGCAGCCATGATGGCATTAAATATGGCGCCGGGTTTACAAAGAAAAAAATTCGGTTTTATGAATTTGCTCGATTTTGATAAGCAGTCTTGGGATGAAGTTGTACAAGAAGCAATTGAAAACGAAAAAGAAGAACTTGATTTTAAATTTTATGGCCACGATATCGATAAAAAAATGGTGGATATTGCAAAAAGAAATGCAAAAAACGCAGGGGTGCTTGAGCACATAGAATTTAAGTGCACACCAGTGTCGGTGGTGCTTCCGCCTGAAGAAAAATCGATGGTGATATGTAATCCTCCCTATGGTTCTAGAATTGGCGATGAAGACAACCTAAAAGATGTCTATAGAGATTTAGGTTATACTTTGAAGCACCGATTTAATGGCAGCGAAGCCTGGGTGCTAGCCGGAAATAAAGATTTGCTACAAGAAATGAAACTTAAATCTACTCGCAAACATTTTGTATTTAACGGAAATATTGAGTGCCGCTTTTTGAAATATGAAATGTATGAAGGCAGCCACCGTAAGACTAGCAGCAAGATAAAAAAAGAAGACAAAGAAAAATATGTCTAAACTTGTTCTTGGTGGTTACTACCGTCACTACAAAAACAAGCCCTACAAAGTTTTAGACATTGTTAGGCACAGCGAAACACTAGAACAGATGGCACTCTACCAAACGCTCTACAAAAATGAGTCAGGCTCTATGTGGGTTAGGCCACTTGCTATGTTTGAAGAAAATGTAGTTATCGAAGGTCAATCTGTTCCGCGATTTGCATTTGAGGCTCCGCCTGTGCATTTTAAATATTATCATACACATATTTATTTTACTCTTGAGCAGTCTGTTCAGGCTTCTGCGTTAAAAGAAAAAATGCAAAGCGAGCTTGGAGACAAAGTTCAAGTTCATCGACTTCACAAGGAACCCATTGGCCCACACCCGCTACCCATGTTTGAAGCTGATTGCTTAGGTGATAATTATCTAACAGTTGTGAGCTGGCTTATTGCCAATCGTGGAGATTTGAAAGTTTTAATTCACCCTCTAAGTGGCAATGCCATGGATGACCACACAGTTTACGCTCAGTTTTTGGGCGAGAAGCTGCCTTTGGATTTGAGTATATTGAGTTAGTTTAAAGTTAGAATAATTTCTGCATTAAACTCTAAATTGAATAACTATCGTGGACTTAATGCTCTACCTGTAGAGCATTAAGTAACTATTTTACCATCCACTAAATTAATTTGTCTACTTGCCATGCCAGCAAATTCACGATCATGAGTCACATATATTATCGTAGTACCATGTTCTTTATTGATTTTTTTCAACAAATTCATGACGAGTAACCCATTTGATGAATCTAAATTACCCGTGGGCTCATCTGCAAATAAAAACAGGGGCTGCATGATGAGAGCACGAGCAATAGCCACGCGCTGCTGTTCACCACCTGATAGTTGACTAGGTAAACTATTCGCCTTGTCACGAATTCCGAATTCACCTAATAACTCTAATGCGCGATCTTTTCTTGCCATTACATCCTGAGTTTTATGAGCTGGCATTAATATATTTTCTAAGGCGGTCAATTCAGCCAGTAAATAATGAAATTGAAAAATAAACCCCATTTTTTGATTTCGAAAGTTGTGTAATTCTTTTTTGGTCATGGTTGAAAGATTT
>JBBTEQ010000053.1:0-14783 GCA_038042235.1 Bdellovibrionota bacterium
CACCATAAATTGTTGCAACAAATGCAACGGCAATACCGCTACCAAGTTTGCTAGTATCAGAAAGATTTCCCATCACATGAATAAGTCCAAGAACCGCTTTGATAATACCGATGGTGGGAGAAAATCCGCCGGCATCTGTCCATATTTTTCCGGCTCCTAAAAGCCTTTGTTCCTCTTTATGAATAATATTATCGAAGATCTGTCTTGTTAGCTTGGCATCAACACCATCAATAACATTTCTTAAAATATCTTTTAGCATTGGCGACTGTAATTGGTTTAGTTTAGGTTCAAGCGCCAAAGGAGATTCTTTTTTAGCTAGACGTGCACAATCCACTATTTCTGATATAGGTTTATCGTAGTTCAGATTTTGCTCATGAAAACTCTGCTTAAATAACTGAAAGCCGAGCTTTAAATCTTTAGATTTATTTGAAACCAGTACGGCCCCTGTGGTGCCCATGAGTACAATAATGAAAGCAGTTCCCTGAACCAGCGATGCAATGTGCCCGCCATCAAAAAAATTACCCAGTAAAATACCGCCGATACCTATAATTAGCCCTGAAATTGTAGCTCTATCCATAAATCTCTCTATTATATTTCATATGAATAATATTTTGCCACACTTAAACAAAGCTTTCACCCTGAACTATTACAGGCTAGACTAAAGCAATGCTTGATTTTTTAACACAGCTTGATCATTTGATTTTGTATCAGATTAATAGCGCTTTCACCCATTCAATTCTTGACGTATTTTTTCTGGGGATCACAGACCTTCATAAAACACTGTCATTTAAAGTCATTACTATTCCACTTTTTGCCTTTTTGTTTATTAAAAAATATAAGCGCGAAGGCGTAAGTTTGTTTTTAATATTATTTCTAGCCTTGGGAGTGAATGACTTTATTGGTGGTAAAGTAAAGAAAGTTGTTTCTCGTCCACGTCCTGAGTTCAATTCAGATATTAAGATAAATAAGCGTTCTGATGCCGGAAGCTACAGTTTTTATTCGAATCATTCAGCCAATATGTTTACATTTGCAACCTACACAAGTCAGTTTATACCTCAACTTAAAATACCTCTCAATGTGGTAGCTTCACTCGTTGCCTATAGTCGGGTCTATAACGGAGTTCACTACCCTTCAGATATATTTACTGGCAGCATAATCGGATATGCTTGGGGTCTTTTATTTTCAAACCTGGCCAAAAAGTTATTAAGTATTATTAAAAAAAGAAAGCCGGAAAAATGAAAGTTGTTGTTACGGGAGCTAATGGGTTTTTAGGAGCCTGGTTAACTAAAAGACTACTTGCCGAAGGTCATGAAGTCAGTGCACTTATAAGAGGAAAAAACAGCGATCTTTCTGAATTAGAAAATACCAAACCCAAATTTGTCTATGGCGACGTAACCGACATTGAATCCTTAAAACCAGCCTTTAAAAATAAAGATATTATTTTTCACTTAGCCGGAGTTGTGGCCTACAAAAAATCAGCTAGACCCTTAATGGATCAAGTTAATGTTGGCGGCACACAGAATGTAGTGACCCTCTGTAAAGAACTGAAAATTCCACAGCTTTTGCATGTTTCATCGGTTACGGCCATCGGGGCCACCTTTAAACCCGAAGTTCAAACTGAAGCCTCCACTTATAATATTTCTGATTTAAATCTGGGTTATTTCGAAACTAAAAAAAAGGCTGAGGAAATTGTTTTAAAAGCCGTGAGCGACGGGCAAATTAATGCTATTTGCGTAAACCCCGCCACTATTTACGGTTTTGGCGATGCAAAAAAAGGAAGTCGCAAAACCCAGGTGAAGGTTGCAAGGCAGGAATTTCCGTTTTACACCAGCGGCGGTGTAAATGTGGTGGCTGCTGAAGATGTTGTTGAAGGAATTTTGCTAGCCATTAAACATGGAAATAATGGCGAAAGATACGTCTTAGCAAATGAAAACATGACTATAAAAACTTTATTCTCCAAGATCGCCAGTTTTGCCGGTGTTAAGCCCCCGCAACTATACCTGCCGAACTGGACCTTGCACACAATTGGTTCAATAGGTGACTTGCTTGAAAAAATTGATATCAATATCGGTGTAAGTCGTGAAAATGCGTTCACCGCAACAATGTTTCACTGGTTTGATGCCAGTAAGGCCAAAAAAGAATTAAATTTTAACCCGACATCCGCCGATCAGGCCATTGAAAGTAGCGTGCGTTGGATGAAGAATAATGGTTATTTAAAATGAAAATGCTATTTAAAATTTGGCTCAGCTTAGTGCTTTTATTAATTATCGGTTTTCTAATTTGGTTCCCCACTGAACAACAAATTAAAAGCTGCATGATTACGTCGATGTTTGATGTAGAATTGTGCCCAAAATCTAAAGACTATGTACCGCTTTCACAAATATCAAAAAATATTCAAAATGCAATTATTCTGACTGAAGATTCAAGTTTTTATCAACACAACGGCTTTGATGAAGAAGGCATTCAACATTGTTTTGAAAAACTAAAAGAGAAAAGGCGAATTGTCTGCGGAGGCTCTACTATTACTCAACAGCTAGCAAAAAATATGTTTCTGACCAGAAATAAAAATTTTCTACGCAAAGGCGTCGAAGCCTTAATTACATTTAAGCTGGAAGATACATTAACTAAGCGTGAAATTCTTGAAAAATATTTGAATATCGTACAATTTGGAAAAAACATTTATGGTGTTAAAAATGCTTCGCAATTTTATTTTAAAAAACCACCCAGTCAAATCAATGCGACAGAGGCCGCGTTTTTAGCCATGGTACTACCTAATCCCGAAAAATACTCACAATCTTTTTTTAGAAAAGACCTAACTAAATTCGCCCGCAAACGTATTTCACGCATCGTTCGAACCATGCACAAGTTCGGTCGTCTTGATGCCGACTCTTATGATGGCGCCGTTAGCAACATTGATTCATTTTTAAAATCAAGCCAGGCCATGACTCAACAAAAAGAACACGAAGAGGTCCTAACTAATGATGATCTGATTGAAATGGATGATGGTGAATTAGAACCTGATTCAGAGCCTGTTTCGGATATCAATACTAAAAATAAAATCGATGACAATAGCGCTACCGAGGTTAAATCCGACAGCGATAGCGATATCAATACCGAAAAATAACTATTTGTCTTTTTGTACCTTCGGGCGCTTATGCGGATCTAGCTCACGCAAACGCAAACGAATATTTTTAGGAGTTACTTCGATTAGTTCTGTCTCTTTAATCCACTCCATCGCTTTTTCAAGAGTCATAGGTCTAACCGGAATGACCCGGATGGCCTCATCTGCTCCGGAAGAGCGAACGTTTGACATTCTTTTTGCTTCGATAATATTAACTATTAGATCGTTATCTTTGGCATGTTCGCCAACAATCATACCTTCGTATACTTCGGTACCATGGTTAACATACATCGTACCACGCTCTTGCTTGTTCAAAATAGAATAGGCGTTGGCTTCGCCTTTACGGTCTGAAATCATAGCCCCATTCAAGCGCGAAGTAATATCTCCGCGATAATCATCCCAGCCATCAAAATTTGTATTTAATAAACCAGTACCACGAGTATCTGTTAAAAATTCAGATCTATAACCAATTAAACCACGAGATGGAATTCTGAATTCTAAACGCGTACGACCAGATCCTTTTTGAACCATATTGGTCATAATACCTTTTCTCATACCTAATTTTTCAGTTACTGCACCCACAAAAGGGTCTTCGATATCGATTACCGCGTGCTCCATAGGCTCTAACTTTTTACCATCTACATTTTTAAAAATAACTTGTGGCTTAGATACCAGCAATTCAAAATCTTCTCGGCGCATTTGCTCAATTAAAACTCCCAACTGCAATTCGCCGCGACCAACCACTTTGAATGCGTCAGTTGCATCGGTTTTTTCTACACGAATAGAAACATTATATAAAAGTTCGCGCTCAAGACGTTCTAAAATTTTTCTTGAAGTAACATTCTTACCTTCCATTCCGGCGAAGGGCCCGTTATTAACTGAGAAAACCATCCCAACGGTTGGTTCTTCAACGGTAATTCTTGGAAGCGGTCTTGGGTCAAGAGCCGAGGTGATTGTATCGCCGATCGTAAAATCTTGAATACCGGCAATAATCGCCATGTCACCGGCGCCGATTTCTTGCACCGGAATCTGTGAGTTCACATGATATTGAAACAAAGCGGAAACTTTTACTTTTTGTTGTTTGTTTTCTTGAATACAAAGAACATCATCGCCGACTTTAATATGGCCCGCGCGCATACGCCCCATTGCTAAACGACCCACGTAATCATTATAACCGACGTTCGAAACCATCAATTGCAGAGGTGCATTTTCTTCAACTTTCGGAGGAGGAACTAAATTAACAATAGCATCATAAAGAACTTTTAAATTTCCGGTATTCACTGCCGGATCTAACGTGGCCATACCTTCACGTGCAATAGCATAGACTGTATGGAAATCACATTGTTCTTCGGTGGCATCTAAATCGATAAATAAATCGAAAATTTCATTGTGAACTTCTTGAATACGCGCATCGGACCTGTCGATTTTGTTTACCACTACGATAACTTTGATATTCTGCTCAAGCGCTTTTTTCAAAACAAACCGAGTTTGCGGAAGCGGACCTTCTGAGGCATCGCAAAGCAAAATCGCACCATCAACCATATTGAGCACGCGCTCAACTTCGCCGCCGAAATCGCTATGCCCCGGTGTATCGACTATATTGATTTTAATATCTTCATAAGTGAAGGATGCATTCTTGGCGGCAATTGTAATACCGCGCTCTTTTTCAAGATCCATAGAATCCATCAAGCGCTCTTCAACCGCCTGGTTTTCCCGAAATGTTCCCGCCTGCCTGATAAGATGATCGACTAAAGTTGTTTTACCATGATCGACGTGAGCAATGATGGCGATATTTCTGATTTTCTTTGGATCTTGTAGCATTTTTCTTCCTTCGTTAAAAAATATTAATAAACTATCCGTGGCCACCCATTAAGAATTCTTCGCCACTCGTATCTTGCTGCTCTATGTTTCCGATTGAACCGAAGAACTCTAGCGCACAAGACAGCACTTCGTCATTATTCTTAATTTGAAAAAAGGACTTTCTAAAGGCTGACGAACCTTGATAACCGGTCGAAAACCATGAAGCAAACTTTTTAAGCTGAATATTTGTTATATGCTCAGAGCTATGGACTCGAATAGCATCATTCAAATCTTTAAAAATTCCAGAATAGTTACGTTTTAAATCCTCTCTTAAGGACTCACCTTTGTATAAGCTTAATGCATCAGCAAAAATAAGTGGATTTTTGAGAGCTCCGCGTCCTATCAAAACTCCATCACAGCCAGACTCTTTCAATCGTAAAACAGCTTTTTGTGGAGTTAAAATATCGCCATTACCCAGTACAGGAATTTTAGCTTTAGCTTTTACTTCTGCAATAAAATCCCAATCAGCCAAACCCGAATATCCAGCGGCTCGGGTTCTTCCATGAATGGCCACCCATGTAATTCCTTCATCATAAGCCAGATTACAAACATCTAGGGCGTTACGAGAATTCTGCTCCCAGCCCGAACGAATTTTAATAGTAACTGGAATCTTGACCGCTTTTATGCATGCAGAAAGTACTTTTTTCATCAGCACTAAGTCTTTAAGCATAGCAGAGCCTGCACCTTTTTTTACAACTTTTGGAACGGGACAACCGAAATTAAGATCAATAAAATCAGCTCCATGCTCTTCGGCCACTAATGCGGCTTTAGCAATAAGCTCCGGGTCTTCGCCAAAAAGTTGGACGCCTATCGGCCTTTGAGTTTCATCATAACTCATGAGCGCCATAGTTCTTTCAGACTTGTACTCAATTCCGGCAGCAGAAATCAGCTCGGTTACCACCACGCTAGCATCCAATTTTTTCATAAAACTTCTGAAGGCGTGGTCGGTTATTCCGGCCATTGGCGCCAGCACAAAAGGATTTTTTTTCAAAGCCTCAAGTGGGTGAATACGAATAGGAGTAGATTGTGCCGACATAAGACTGCAGTTATGCCAAAAACAGGGCTAAAAGGTCAAGATTTCACAGATTTTTTGTAAATAGGTGATATACTAGAAATGGGAGGCGCTATGACGGCCAAGCTTATTGCAGCGTTGAGCATTATTTTGATTTTTTCAGCTTTTGCATTTGCTGAAGTCGGTGACCACATCGACTGGAAAGACTCTGAGGAGGTCGCCACAACGCAAGTGGTGTTCAAAGGCATGAAGGGAAACAGCCGAACCTATAGTCTTTATCCGATGAAAAATGGAAAAGTCAGCGAGATCGCCAATCGCTATAATGGTAAAGATGTGCTTAAAGAAACTGATCTCAAAGAAGCTCTATCTTTAGAAATAGACAGAGAAAAAGCCGTAAGTGAAATAAAAGCAGGTAAGTCGCGCTCTATAAAATCTAAGGCCGAAGACGCCTTTGATGAAATGGAAAATGGCCTTTCTGACGAAGACAGCTCACGGATTAATAATTTCATTAAGGAACTTCGGGAGCTTTAACAAAGCCCTATTAATTTCCAACTCCGCCGCCCGGCGCTTGGCCTTCTATCCCTGTACCCGTGGCACGAACTGCATCAGCACGACTAAGATGTTTTTGTACAATAGCTTGGGCTACTTGCCGATTTTCTGTAGGGTCTTTCCATTTTGTTGAACAAACATAGTCAAAAGTTTTCTTAGTACATTGATACAACTGACAATTTTTTTGACTGACATTGTATATTTCTTCCATGTTATGATTGAATGTTGAGATGCGACCGGTTTGAGTTTTTAGATAGCTTTCAGATTTATATTTATCTTCTAATTCTTTAGCTACATTTTTGAGCTTTGCTAAAGTCAATTCTGCACTTAAATTATCAGGCTGATTCTTATTACCTTCACAGCGTGATTCACAAAGTCTTGGTCTAACTTCTTCTCTAAATACATCTTTTTTAGAATAAATATACGGCGGTTCTTTCAGTGTTTTGCTTTGTCGTGCTGAACTACAAAACTTCTGAAGATCACTATATACACTGCCAGTTTTTTCGAGATCACCTCGTATGTGTTTGTTAAATCCGATCATACTTTGCAAAAACACCTCTGGATGCTGTTCAAAATTTTTATACTTAATTCCATTAAAATTTATACCATTTGCGGGATCGTTTATCTGAGCGGCTAAATATTTTAAAGCCTTGATTTCATCTTCTGGTGTTAAATTCAGATCACTGCCAAAAAGCGACTTGCCTTTAACGTATGAATTATTTGAAAATTCATTGAATTTAGCTCGATCTTCTATCTCTTTATCTGTAGCCTTCGGATTACGACGTACAAAATCTATAAAGCCAAAAAGCCGTTGATAATCCATACCTTTCGTAACTATTGAATCATCTAAATCTGTTTGATTATCGTTTGATGTAATGGATTGATTTTTCATAGCCTTCGCAAAGGCCACAGCTACTGCAGTATTTGTATGTTTGTAAAGTATTCTGTCTTCAATGACAAGCATGAGTGCTGGGTAACCATGGTCTTTGACAAACTGATGAGCTTCGCCATGGAGATTAATACCGATTTCAGCCTCTTTAACTTTATAATCTTTCTCCAACATTTGGATGGTCAGTGGATCAAGTTTATGAGCTGGCCCTGTTCTATCTATCGCATCTGCAATTTTATCAAGCTTCTGAGTAATCGGCGTGGTATCAAGATAATAAACATTTTTCTCATATGTGTTATTTTCGTAAAAACTAATACTATTCCCGCCTCTATAACCACCAAAAAAATTATCAAAAAAGCCGCCATAGGCCTTTATCTGAAATAAGCAACAAAAAATTAAAACGCTAATTAACTGATATCCTTGCTTCATTTTGTTAGCTCCTTATATTGAGACATCGCCTTTGCGCACTGTGTGGATTTTTCACCTTTATTGGTGCAGGTATCAATCGCAGTTTGTAATGCGACTTTTTGCTTATTTGCTTTAACTTTCAGATCGAATGAATCCATTTTATTAACTGGTTTTGATTTAGCTTTAGTATTAGCGTTAGCTAGAGGCTCGGGTTCTATCGCGCTCGCGTGCATCGCTGCTACTAGCATCAATATAACAAAAAATATTTTGTGCAAAAAAAATTTAAAACTCATCTCAGTTCTCCCATAGCATGTATCATTGTAAACTTATCGGTATTTTCATCAACGCCATTAACTCAAACACCATTAACTCAACTAAGGTCTTGTTTTAATCCATTACTCCAGCCAGGTGACTCGCCCCTGCATTACCCGAGGCGCCTTAGGTGGATTGTGATCTGGATATCCAATCGTCGTGGCACAAAGCAGTTCCAGTTCGCCTTTTTTGTATTCCTCAAGTTGATCAACGCCTAAAAAGCTATCCACCTCTTTTTGAATTTCAAGCGGCGCCCCCATCGTACAGCAACCTAAACCCTCAACCTGACAGGCTAGATTGATATTTTGTACGGCCATATAAACACTGCCGATGCTGGTGTAATGACGTTCTTCAGGCGAGTTATGAGCATAGGCAAAAATAATTACAGGAGCATGTCCCAAAGTGAAAAAAAATCTTTCAGTAAACTCATACAGCGAAGGCTTTAATTTTTTCTGGAGTACATCTTTTATACCCAACCAGGATTTTTGTGAGTATTTCAGATACTCATTACGCTTTTGACCTTGCACAACAAAAAATCGCCAGTTCTGAAAATTTTTGCCAGATGGCGCATGCGATGCCGCCGTTAAAATCCGTTCAAGCACCTCACGCGGTACTTCCTGTTGCTTATATTGTCTGATCGACTTTCGAGATTCGACAATCTTATAAAATTCGGCTGATAGTTCAGCATTGTTTATTTGACCCATGTCGCTGATTATAACAATATATACGAAAATGAATAAAGTGGATACTTCTACAAAAAATGAAAATCAGAAAAAAAATACGCGCTATGCGCTGATTTTACTGGTTTTTGCCATTATTGCCGCCGTTTTGTCGTCTTTGCCGATAGTGCAAAATAAGCTGAAAGCTTTATTTTATAAAGACAGCCGGCTGGTACTTGCCAAAGTCAGTGCTTTTTATGGTCATGATCAGGCCGAATATCTGATACTTAAAATTAAAGACTCAATGGGCATACAAATCGAAATTTATGAAGTAACCGGTAAAAAAAATACCGAAGAAAATACAGCGCAGTCGCAGCAAATTTTTAAACAAAAGTTCGAACTCGCGCAAGATTCTGATGCTTACCTTACACTTAATAAAAGCACGACGAATCTGGCGTTGTCTGATGTTGATAAAGATGGCCAGCTTGATATCTTGGCCCCCTCAGTAGATCGAAATGGAAATTTACGTCTGAATACATTTCGTTTCAATACAGAACTGAATAGCTTTGAACCTCTGGTGGAGTTAAATAACTAATTTATTTTTCTGATTTATTCGCTGGCTTATTTAAATCCCGCCAAGACTTATTTTTCCGCGCGCTTGAATTCATCTGAAACTGCTGCACAGCTCTATTGTGTTGCTGGATATTTTCAGAAAATACATGCGTGCCATTATTCTGACTAACAAAAAATAAATATTTAGTTTGTGCGGGCTGTAAAGTAGCCAGCAGAGCCTCTTTGCCTGGATTAGAAATCGGAGTCGGCGGAAGTTCGTAATTTGTGTAAGTATTATGAGGGGTCGCTGTCAGCAAATCATTTTTAGTAATATTGATCGGCATTTTTTTTAGTTTAAGTGCCATGCCATATAAAACTGTAGGATCGGTTTGCAAGCGCATTTTTTGTACCAACCGATTATGAAAAACCGAAGAAACCAGTGGCCTCTCGAAACCTGCGCCAGTCTCTTTCTCAACAATGCTGGCAAATGTTACTATTTGGTTTCGCGTCCAGCCCAAATTTTTTGCCAGTGGTTCAATCTCCTGCCATACGCTTGTGAACCGGCCTACCATCTGGGTCAGTATGGATTTTGTGCTCTCAAATTTAGTGATTTTATAGGTCTCAGGATATAAATAACCCTCAAGACTATGCAAATTTTCATTTAATAAAGATTTAATAAATTCTTTATCATAAACCAGCTTAAAGAAATCTTCCTGCGTACTGATGTTTTTTTCTTCAAAAATCTTTGCAATATCAAATACATTAAAACCCTCTGCAATCGTAATACTACGTGCTATACTTTTACCGGAAACAATCACCGACATAATTTCAATTGGCGTCATGGCACGATTAAGTGAATACTCTCCCACTTTAAATTTAGAAGCTAGGCCCAAGGCTTTAGCATAGATCTGAAAACTTTTTGAATTACGAATTAAACCTTTTGCTTGAAGTTCATTTGAAATCACAGTTACGGTCGCGCCAGGTTTAACATCAAAAACAATTTCGGCTGTATCGAAACTTACTGGGGCCCTTAACAGCTGATATCCAAAAAATAATACAACAACAGCTGCGGCGATGACTAAACTCAATACACCGACAGTCGCAACTGTAATTTTTTTATTCTGTTTTTGAGTTGGCTTATTAGTCAAGACTAACCCCGGGAAGTAATTTTGTTTTATCAAGCGGCGACAGGTCTTCAAGACTTGCCATCGGAACAGTACAATACTGAATTGCGAAATGTGCTGAAGGCCTATCGTTTCCGGATTTTCCCATACCACCAAAGGGCAATCTTGAGCTTGCGCCATTAGTGGTGCGATTCCAGTTAAGCAAACCAACTCGTGCCTTTAATAAAGCCGTATCATAAAGCTCTTTATTTTTTGTAAATAAGGCCATCACCAGACCATAACCTGTTGAATTAACAATTTCCATAGACTTATCAAAATCACTAGATCTGTAGATGGCCACATTCGGGCCGAAAATTTCTGTTTTCTGATAAAGCGACTCGGGATCAAAGCTTTTAACTAAGTGAATGCTGGGAGTCACATAGTGGCCTTTATAATCGAGCTCAAGAACTTTTCCCCGCATTAAACACTCTCCGTTTTCGCGGTTGGCCATTTCTTGAAAGCGAATATATTTTTCAACGGCAGTTCCGTTGATCAGTGGCCCCATAAAGGGATTCTTTGACCAGTGCCCGATCGTTAATTTTTTTGCGGCCTGATAAAATCGATCTGTAAATTGATCTGCGATTTTATCATGTACAATAACCCGTGAGGTTCCCGAGCATCGTTGCCCAGTCGACATATAGGCGCCAACTAAAGTTTCATAAATGGCCTTATCAATATCGGCATCGTCCCATATCACGGTGGCATTTTTGCCGCCCATTTCGAGCGCCAAAATTTTCCAGTAATGGTTAAGAGTTTCTTGTTTTATTTTTAGACCAACTTCGTAGGAGCCCGTAAATAAAATTCCGTCCACAAGTTCGTGCGCAACTAGTCGGCGCCCAGTTTCAGCTTCACCGTATACCATATTAAAAACACCAGATGGAAATTCGGCCTTTTCAAACATTTGCGCATAAAGCTGTGCTACTGCGGGAGTTTGATCGGATGGTTTATACACAACTGTATTTCCGGCAATCAAGGCCGGAATTATATGGCCATTAGGTAAATGCGCCGGAAAGTTAAAAGGCCCAACAACGGCCATCACTCCCCTTGAGCGGTAGCGAATAACACCGTCCACTTGCGGAAGTGCATTTGTAATGCGCTCTTCCTTAATTAATTTTATAGACTCATTCAAAGTTATATCAATTTTTGCAGCTAAGGCTTTCGCCTCTGTGGTAGCATCCCAAAGGGCCTTACCAGTATCACGCGCGATAGTTTTAGCCATTTCTGATTCATAAGATACAAAAACATCTTTTAATCTCAGTAAGTAATTTTTTCGATCGTTCAATGTAAGCTTGGCCCAAGGTAAATAGGCTTCTTTTGCAGCTCTACACGCCTTATCAACATGATCGAGTTGATACGCAACTGTCATGACGTGATCACTTAAATCAGACGGACTGATATCTTTAAACTGACCATCAGACTTTGAAATTTTAAGAAATTTACCTGCAATAAAATCACCCGAGAAAGCTATTGGCTCTATATTCATGTGGTCCTTCTTCCATCATAGTTGAACGGAGTTACAAATACTTCCTGATCTAATTGTGCCTTTAACAGTTCACGCGATTTATTTGGAATAGAAACCACACCATCACGAATTTCGTAGCCCGTCACAATGCACCGGAAATCATTAGAACCAAAACCTACAAGCCCCTGAGACTTGAAGCTAGCATCTGCAAACTCACCTAATAATAATTTTTTACCCATTTTTATCGGCAATACTTCTTTTGTTTTAGCACCATAATGTGGCCCACCATCAAATGGATCCACCTCATCTAAATACTCAAATCCGATTCCTTCAAGCAGATGTTGCGCCGGTTTAGTGGCCTCGCCCACACGGCCCAGTACAAGCCTGGCCTTGGCATCCAGCAAACTTAAATAAATATCTTCTTCTGGAAAAAGTGCCTCAATAAATTCTTTATTGGTTTGCGATAACATATCAGCCTCTTGGTAAGGCAGGCCCGTAAATCTACGTCCAAGTGCTTCCCAAAACTCACTGCGCCCTTCTTCTGTTAACGGTGGCGTTAATTCACAGAGTATGCGGTCTTCAAATCGATCGGGATTTAAAGCCATATAAACAAAACGACCTAATGAAATTTGTCGTCCTAACTTTTCAGGACGCCGACGATACATTTTATCAACCAACAAACCACCGATTTCTGTAGGCCCATCCGCATCAACCTGAAAGCGCAAAACCTGGTGTATAAAACCTAAGCCCAAATCTTGCGAAAAATGGTCGCGCTTTAAAATTTTAAAATAACAATGTGGAACCTCTTCACTTCCATGTTTAGCAATTATTAAAGAGCTGCCGACCACCATGTTTTCTTCAGTGTCTTCAACGACAAATAGATACTCGGATTTATTTTTTGGCAGCTCTCCAGCGAAGGAGGCCTTACTTCTTGCAATTTTTTCTGCAAGTACTTTTTTATCTCCGGGAAGGTTCAGTAAATTAAACTGCTTAGCTAAATCAGTCAGCTGCAATAAATCATCAGTTTTAACAGCTCTAATAATAAAACTCATAAACAAAACCTTTCGACCATTTGTTCATAAAAATGGGTCGCCTTTTCTAGATCTTCTATTTTAACATGCTCTTCCGGGGTATGCACATTACCCTCCCGAACTCCTGGACCAATACAGATACATTCGATGTTCATACGCGTAAATAGGCTGGCCTCATTTGTGGAAGCCAGAGTTTTACAGTCAGAGTTCATTCCCATTTTTTGTAAAATACTTTGTGCTGATTTAACCAAAACCGAATTTTCATTAGTTCTAAATGGTTTTTTATAATCAGTAATTCTGAACTGTGCGCCGCACTCCTCGCAAACTTTTTGAATTTTTGACATCCAGATTTCATATTGCTCTTGATTGATATTCGGCAAAATGCGACAGGAGCCGCCAATCAACAAACTGTCATCCGTGGTACGAATAATCCCTACACTTAAAGTCGAAAAATTAGGTTCAAATTCGTTATCTTGAAACAGCCTCATATCGTTTTCAACTTCTTGCAAGGCCCTGTAAATTTTATTGAGCTTAACCAAACAAAGATTTTTAACGTAGGAAACCATATCAAGTTCAACCATAGCTTGATTTGGAATCATATTAAAACGTGTTCCACCATCAGCTTCAATTAGAACCATATTCTCTGGCATTTTTTGCAGAAAATCGAGCATCTTTTGAATGGCATTATCACCCAAATGAGGTGTTGAAGAATGAGCGGCGCGACCAGAAAACAATTTCGTCTGAGTCATCGTTGATTCGGCAAGATTTCTTGAAATTTTATATTTTTTTTCGTCTTCACTGATTGGAATACGTATTTCAACCATTGCAAAACCTTTGGCCGCCTTAATTATGCCAAGGTTGCTGGTTTCGCCGATTAAAGCAAACCTCGCGTTGATTTTATTTTTTCTAATCAACTTAAGCGCTCCCTGCATTCCCGTTTCTTCACCGAAGGTGCCAACAAGTACCGGTTTTAAAGAGTTAAATTTTTTACCTTTAATTTTTTTTAAGGCGTTTAATTTACACAAGAAATCGAGCTTAATCTCTGCCGCACCCAAACCATATATTTTAGATTCTTCAATAACAGCATCATACGGGTTAAAATCATTTTTTTTCCAAAGTGAAAAGTTGCCCGGATCTACCGTATCTAAATGCGTTTGCAATAAAAATTCATTATCGCCCGGCTTAAACTCTTCAGTTCGTATAATAATATTGGCCTGGGTTACGCCATTCTGTATTTCATGCATAACTTCAACAACGAAGCCGGCCTCTTGAGCTAAGCCCGCCAGATAATCAACAATCTGGGTGGTTGAGCTTGTCGGACTGCTGTCCAATGAAATTAATTTCCGGCAGGTTTCAATTAACCCTGCTCGCATGCCCTCGACTGAACTCAAATTAAATTCCTTCTAGAATTGTTTTTTCAACAATTTGTAAAGCCAAATCAATTTCGTGATTTTCAATTGTTGCTGGCACTAAAAATCTGATTCTGACCGGATCTTTTCCACAACTGAATACTATTAGACCATTATTAAAAAGTTTTTTTATCAAAGCTTCGACTTGTTCTTTTTTTCCGTCAAAAGGAGTAAAGGCAATCATCAGCCCCATGCCACCAGCCTCTTGAACCAAGCCCGAACAACTTGAAATATTTAAATTATTCAGACCCTCGACAAAACGATTATGAATCTGAGCTATACGCCCTTTGGGCCCTAAGTACCCCTCTTCAAGCATTTCAATAATAATGTAAACTGGAAAGCGTGTACCACGAAGT
>JBBTEQ010000054.1:0-5638 GCA_038042235.1 Bdellovibrionota bacterium
TCTCTATGCCACAAACAGAGGCCCGCCTTATTACAACCGGTGAAATTTTAGGATTTAAAAACTTTGATTTAAAGCTAGAGAATACTTTTAGTAATGTTAATTTTCAGATTTCTTCAGAAGATAAAACTGTCGATGAAATATTAAAAAATACCTTGGGTTCAATTTCAAAATTCAACTTACAGGCCTCTATCAAGGGCGAACTTAAGAATCTTGATATTGATATTCGTTCAAGTTTGGCTGGAGATTTAGAAAGATCATTTCAAAGTCTTTTGCAAAATAAAATCAACGAAGCTAACGAGCAACTGCAGAAAGCTGTTAATGGCGAAATTGAAAAACTGAAATCTCAGCTTAACGCGCAAATTGCTAGTTTGAAGTCACAAGCTGAAAATGAACTCAAAAAAATACAAGCTCAGGTCAATGAACAAAAAGCCCAAGCTGAAAGTAAAATAGCGCTCGCTAAAAAGGAATTTGAAGATAAAACTAACAAAGCCAAAAAAGATGCCGAAGACCAAGCTAAAAATAAAATTCAGCAAGAAGGCCAAAAACAGGTCGATGATCTGAAGAAGAAATTTGGGTTATAGAGCCATTAAAGCTTACCTCAGAATAACACTCGCAAGCCTTTGCGCCTTTACAGTTTTGCCGGCTAAAAGCGGACTTGTTCCTCCGCGTTTAGCAATAACCGAATAAATTATTGTATTACCCGAAACTAAAGCCTCATGAATTGCTGCTGGATTCTGAATTACATCGGCCATGCGAACATGGCCCGATGTAATTTTCAGTTGATCACGGGTAAAAGCTCTCATATTCAAAGGCTTATTACCTCCAGCTGTTTTAAGATCCAAATAAATGGCATACTCTGTATTAACGTCAGCATACTCATTAGTTAAATCATTTATAACAAGTTCTGAAGCTACTCCCGCCCCATCAAGACTGATCACTAAATTTCTAGAGTCCGATAGGCTTGCTAAGTCTTGTTCAGATAAAATAGATTTTGGAGTCGCGGCTAACACAACTTGAATAGTTCCACCATTTACAGTTTGACTAGCAATTGTGTAATTGTAGACCGTATTTATTTGCTGCAACTGAACTTGCGCGGTGTTTAGATCAGCTGAAACCAAGATAATATCTAAAGTTTCTGATTGTTCCGGATTCAAATCCGCATCTACAGGAAAGTGAACCTCAACTTGATACTGTAACTGACGATCAAATACTTCACGAGTTTCAGGCCTGCAACATCTTTGCTCTTCTCGATATCTGGTTACGCTACGAGTACGAGTTTCTGTTCTATAACGAGTTACTGTACGTGTACGTGTTTCCTCACGATAACGAATTTCAGTTCTGTAACGAGTCACTGGACGTTGGTATGGCACCCGTACATAGCGACACTCTCGTTCAGTGTAAGGAACCCTGTGACATATTCTTTGATTTTCACAACGTTTTACAGGTGGATTTCCCGGAATAAGATAACACTTTTGTTCGTTACGGCATTCTTCACGATACCTTGTTACATTTTCACAACGCTGCTCATCGCGGTAATCCGTGATGTATTCAGTGTAAGGCACCTGAACTTCATAAGGAACTGTTTCAGTATAGGTTTCAGTAACTTGATAAGGAACTTCAACAGTATAGGTCTCATCAACTTGATAAGGCACCTGCACCGTGTAAGGTACTTGTATGGTTTCAAGTTTAAAAAGATTTTTTGATAAACTTCCGGTTTGTAAATTACCGGAGTTCGCAAGGCGTCGAATATGCATAACCTTATTTTCTATAGGTACTGCAACTTGCTCTTGTGAAAAAACTTGCTGTGAAACTAGGCATGCAAACAATATCGCTTTCGAAAGCGTAGAAAACTGGTTCATTTTGTCCCCCTTTTATGGATATAAGTGCATAAAGCAAACTTAATGCCGAGATTTCTGAACAAAAAGTACAAAAAAATAAGTCGATTTGGCTCCACTTATTTTTTTTGCATTGAATTTATGCATATTTTATTAATAGAAAACTAATCGAGTATTTCGATTGAAGTTACCCACATCAGCTCACAGGCTCCAGCGCCATCATCTTCACGAGACAATGAGCTTTTCAATTCACGTCCATCTTTAAAATTAACACTGACGAGCTGACCCGATAGTTTCACAATGTGGCCAGTTCGTATTTTTTTTATCTGATTTTTCACAAATGTGTTCGAAGCTATTAAATGCATATTAGCACTAGTTTTATTCATAATTGATTTATCAATAGGTCCACTACCCTGCCAATTGTAAAAATAAAACCGATTTGCCTGGGAAATATTTAATTCTTCTAATACCGCAGAATCAGACATCTCATTCCATCCGACCGCTACATCAATAGGCATTATATCAGCACTTTCGCCAAGCCAGTATTTACGTGTTGAAAGCAACCTGGCTTGAATTTTATATTCCGCTAACTGATTTATAACTACACTTTTATATGGAAATGGCCTTGGTTTTTCCGTTAAAATTTTTTGCTCGGGAATCGCAGATACTAAAACTCCAGGCGGACGCTGAACTTCACGATCTGACAAATACTGATAACAGCCCAGAATAAAAATTATTAATAGGACAAGAAGTTTTTTATCTGAGCTCAACGCGACTTATTTTTTGATATTGTTTTTTTGTTCATCTTTTTATTTATTTTCTTACTAATTTTCTTATCAACTTTTTTATCAATTTTTTTATTTATTTTCTTATCAATTTTTTTTGAGTTATTTTTTGTAGTCGTTTTGGGCTTTAATTTCACTGTGAACGTAGAAGCCGGAGCTCTAGACACAAAAAATTCAGCATCATTAACTACATTTACAACATTAAATTCACTATCTACACTATCTATATTACTACGACATACACCACGAGCCAGACAACCATAGGCGTTTCTAAAATTATTTACAGACGTGCTTGAATCAGGTCTTCGATACTTTTTTAAATAGGGATTTCTTACGAAATCCTGGCTCACATTTGTGCCTGGTATCTTTCTAAGAGTAATCATCATATCAGAATACTCGGCAGTCGCTTCTTCTGGCGCAGCTTCTTCTAACGCAGCTTTTTTGTCGCTAGCCTTCGCCGTAATTATAAATGACATTATAAAAATTGAAATTACGAAATAATGTGAAAACAACAGGGGTAACCTATGCATAGTCACTTATCGGCATATTAATAATGAATTTAAAATGCTTAATATGAATGATTCCGGTCTTAATGTGTATTTAAGAGATATAAAAATCTGAAAAAAAGCCTATAAGTCTCGACACTTGTATTATAAAGCATAAAAGTCTAGCTTTTAATATTGACCTTCTATTTGAATTCAATCTAAATGCACAGAGGCTAAAAGTGAAAATTTTTTTCATTATTATACATATAATTTTTTTCAGACTAGCGACTAATGCAAGCGAAATGGCTCTAATTGATTCTGGCTCATTTAATATGGGCTGTAATAAAACTTCTGAGCATAATTTAAGTTATCAGCGTAAGGTTTATTTGGATTCATTTTTAATCGACACAACAGAAGTTACAAACATTGATTATGAGTCCGTGTTCCCAGAACACCAGCTGAGACGCCATCAAACATCAGCTTGTGATCAGTGTCCTGTAACCAAGGTCAGTTGGTTTGAAGCTCATCAATACTGCCAAAAAATAGGAAAAGATTTACCTACAGAAGCTCAATGGGAAAAAGCCGCCGCAGAAAAATCAAAATGTGCTTACTCTTGGACTGGAGAACTGTTTAAAAATAAAGAAGAAGCCAAACACTCCGGCTTAGTTCGCGGTGGTTTTGAACTCGATGATGGAACCGCGCCCGTAGCCTCTTATCCTGCAAATTCATATGGAGTTTATGATATGTCAGGTAATGTATGGGAATGGACAAGAGATTGGATGTCTGTTCAGACCTCAACTGAGGACGCTCAAAACCCTATGGGGCCAGAAAAAGGTCACTTTAAAGTAAGACGAGGCGGCGCCTGGTCGGATGATATTCGCGGACTAAGCGTTAGCTGGAGAGATTGGACAGATCCTCACGCATCTTTTTTTGTAGATTTGGGATTTCGCTGCGTTAAAAATTAACCTTAAAATTTCATTACTTTTCAAAATGTAAATGTGTTCCAAGCCACCGGCGCTCTAATAAACTGTGGCTCAAGTTTATTGGGACGAATAACAACACTCATCGGAAGACGGTCGACATTAAAAAATTTTGATAAGCTCTTGGTATCGTCCCATATTTTAATATATTTTTCAGAATCAAAATGTGGAAAGCTTATTAAAAATTTAGAAATACCCTCTTGAGTCTCATCTAAAGAAATAATAATAAACTTTATTTTTGGATTTTTATTTGAAAACTCAATCAGCTCAGGAACTTCACCCACACAGGGGCCACACCAAGAGGCCCACAGATGAATTATAACAGCTTGTTCATCAATCAGTAAGCCCTTCGCAATAGTAATCTTACTCCCTTTGTAATCCTTTAGGTCGGCAGCATAAAGCTTTTCGTAAATAGCTTGCTTGCTAAGTGTTTCTTGACCGACTCCAATTTTTTCAGAACTACTCGAAAAGTAGCTATCATTTAATAAAACGTAGGTTAACGCTGCGGCTAGAATTAAAAATAATACTGATACCTTTAGTTTCATCTCTCCCTACTTCATCGTTTATTAGAATTTTTTTAAAAAAAAACCCAAGGATTTTAAGCTTGGGTTTTTTAAATTAATATTTAATTTAAAACTATCTAGCTGCGTGCATAGCTGCGCGAGATTTGTTTTGTGTCTGTCTGATGCCCTTTTTGGTTTTAGCATGGGCTATCGATTTCAACTTTTTAGCTTTGCTCTCTACTTTTTTTGCAACTTTATCTTCTTTAGTTGCCTTAGCTGTAGTTTTTGCGGCTTTCTTAGTTTTCCAATCGAAATCTACAAATTCTAAAAATGCCATTTCAGCTGTATCTCCAGGTCTACGTCCAACTTTAATTACACGAGTGTAACCACCATCGCGGTCTTTAAATCGAGGTGCAATATTTTTTACTAAATCAACACCAAGGTCTTGATTTCCTAATCTGGCAATCACTAGACGAATCGAGTTCAAATCACCTTTTTTACCAAGTGTAACAACTCTTTCGATATGGCGACGTACTTCTTTTGCACGAGCCTGAGTTGTCTTAATACGACCATGCTCAACAAGAGATACCATTAACCCACGAATAAGAGCCTTAAGTGGTCCGCTCTTACGACTAAAATGTTTTACTAACCGACGATGTGATGACATGTCGAACTCCTCTATTATTCTCTATTGTACTTCTTTTTTAACAGACACTGGCATTTGATTAGGATCCCATCCTGGAGGTGGCCATCCTTCGATTTTCATACCCAAACCCAAGCCCATTGTCGTTAAAATTTCTTTAATTTCATTTAATGACTTGCGACAAAAGTTTTTAGTTTTAAGCATTTCCGCTTCTGATCTTACAACCAATTCGCCGATAAATCGGATGTTGGCATTCTTAAGACAATTGGCAGACCTTACACTTAATTCTAAATCATCAACAGATCTGAAAAGATTCTCGTTTAATGAAGAGGAACCCATTCCTCTTACTTCATCAGAAGGCTCTAAAGACTCGTCAAAAGTTAAGAAAATTTGTAGCTGCTATTTTA
>JBBTEQ010000055.1:0-12479 GCA_038042235.1 Bdellovibrionota bacterium
TAATGCTGGAAGAGGCAAATGGCGCAATATCTTCTTATTCTATAAATGACACTATTCAAACACTTATAGATGTTGGCAGTTTAGGCGGCGACACCAATGGAATAGCATTAAACGCTTGGCCAAATGTTGCAGTGTCTTCTATTCAAAATTCAAATGAGATATTTAATTTAGCATTCAGTTCAAATGGTGTTAATAAATCAATCATAGGTACAAACTACACGGCTTCTGGGTATTTAAAAGGATATGATTTTTATAATTTTACTGGACAAACAAATTGTCGAGCTGAATATTTTTGTGCATCAAGAACGGGTTCACTTGAAATTTATAGAAATGAATATGTTTGTTTTATTGATGACGGCTATTATTATGCTAGCTACAATGGCACCTCATTTTATTGTCCACAGGTAACCGGCGTATTACGTTCGACTTTAGGTGGTAATATTTGTTTAGTTGGCGAAGGTCGGTATCAAGCTAACTTCGGCACGGTCTGCGATAGTACCCCTAACTCTTCATGTTCAACACACACCGCTAACTACAATATAAAATCAAAACCAGTCAGCATGCTTAATTTAAACGGTCGGGTAATTGGCGTCGATACCAGTAGGCATTCGGTGTTTGATATGCAAAATGGTTCAGCTAGCAGGATTTTAGGTTCGCAAATTTCTCCGCCGATATTTTTTAATAATTATCAAACAACTAGCGAAACACAATCTGGCGCTATAAGTACTTATTGTAACAGCAATAGTGATTTTAATTGCAGTAACCAAATCAGAACACAAACTACTTTAACAGGTAGTAATCAATGTGGCACAACTGACCCGAATCCAAGCGAAGTTCCATTTAATGGCGATGATATAGTTGTTAACGGGAAGCAAACTTTAAATACGCCAATGACTATTATTGCAGGTCCAGGAGAGGACGCTGTGGTAATTGCAGATTACGGCTTTCATAAAGTCCGATGGCTGAATACAGTAACCCATGCAACTGGTGTTATTGCAGGTAACGGCCGAACGGACGATATAGGTAACGGAGGCCCAGCATCAGAGGCCTCTATAAATCACCCGAAAGGTTTGGTTTACGATTCAATAGGAAATTTATATATTTCTAGCGAAAGCGGTTATATCCGAAAAGTAGATACCAACGGAAATATTTCAATTGTTGCCGGCGATCCGATCTATGGAGATTTGGCAAATGAGTCTAAAGCTCGCGATGTTTTTTTTAATAAACCCTATGGTTTAGCTTTTGATCAATTAAATAATTATTTGTACGTGGCAGATACAGGGAATAACCGAGTTGTCAGAATTAATCTTAACACTAACCAAGCAACAACAGTAGCTGGTAATGGTGTGCCGGGTTTTGGTGGCGATGGCAAGGCAGCTCTTGAGGCCAGTTTAAATGCACCTACTCAGTTGGCTTTAGATGAAAATAACAATTTATTAATTGCAGATAATGGTAACAATCGTATCAGAAGAGTAACTTTTCAAAATAAAGCAGGTGCTATCTTGGCATTTTTGCCAACAGCTAAAGATCATTCTGTATTGCAAAAAGTTGCAGACGGAACTTGGGTTAGAACTTATCGCGATGGTGGACGAATTTATTTTAATAGTTTAGGTTATCAGATTTCATCAGTAGATAATGTTGGTCGGGTTATTCAATATCAATACGATAGCCAAAATCGATTAACAGAAATCAAAGCCGCTAATGGTGATGCTTTAACCTATACTTATTCTGGTAATCGGCTATCAAAAATTATAGACCCTGCAAACAGAGCCACTGAATTCAGTTATGATTTTTCTGGTAATCTTAAGGCCGTACATTATCCTGATCAAACCAGTAAAAAATTTGAATATAATTCTGATGGGCTAATGACCGCTGAAATAGATCAGAAAGATGCTAAACGTGAATATTTGTATAATGCATACAGCCGACTTGAAAAGGTGCTTTTGCCTGAGTCAACACCAGCAGTTGTGTTAAAGGATAGCGGAAGTGAGAATTTAGATAATTTTAAAAACACTATGACTAAGCCAAAACAGCTTGGAACTGGTACCGAAAAATTAAGTGATAGTATTGCAGACCCCGGTGGTAATACAACAGTTTTAGCCAAAGACTTTCAGGGTTATATTTCAACGATTAAAGATGCCAGAGGTCGAAAAACGACAGTTAAGCGCGACCTAGAGGGGCGCGCGATCGAAACCACCGATGTGGATGGCTCAATTACGCAAAAAACCTATGACCCGACTTATGGCGATGTAATTAAAACCAGAAATGTCAGCTTAGATATTGAAACACAAACGCAGTTTAATGAATATGGTCAGGTGATTTCTCAGACTGATCCTTTCGGAAAAATATCTACAAAAACGTACAATGCAAAAAAACAATTAATAAAAGAAACCGCGCCTGACGGAAAATATTTAGTATACGAGTATAATTCTTTAGGTCTAGTTGTAAAAAAATCAATTTATAGTACTGCTGATGAACTAAAAAATCAGATCAGCTATGAATATAATTCCAAAGGTCAGCTTACAAAACAAACTGATTTTAACAACAAATTTTCTAGCTACACCTATGATTTAGCGGGTAATGTTTTAACCAGTACTTCAAATATTGATGGCAACACGCAGTCTATAACCCGATATGAATATGATTTAATGAATAGGCTAATAAAAGTGACTTCGCCAAAAAATGAAATTACCGAATACAACTATTCAGCAATTGGTGAATTACTACAAATCACCGATCCGAAACAAAAAATCACCAGCTTTGAATATGATTTAAAAAGCCAACTAATCAAAAAAACTGATCCGTTAAACCAAGTTTTTGAAATGACTTACGATGTTAACGGGAACCTGTTAACCGAAAAAGATCCGGCAAATCAATTGAAACAATACACATACAATGAAATAAATAAAATTACCAAAGTACAAACAGCTGATGATATTATTTTGTATAGTTACAATATTAAAGACGAAGTTATTGGTCATGCAAATAATACAGCTTCTATTGATTATCAGCGCGATCTTAAGCAAAGAATTACGCAAGAAGTTGTGAGCGGAAATAACATTAGCTATCCAAATCATACGTTAAATGTTGAGTATAGCAAAAATGATTTAAGAACAACTCTGCAGAGCAATTTTCAGAATATTTCTTATGACTATAACCCGGATAATTATCAACTTACCGGCATTGGCAGTTCGACCACCGGCAATTATAATTTTTATTTTGACGACGCCAATAGACTTGGTACAGTTGTAAGACCTGGATCTAGAACTGAATATGCTTTTGATGCAGGTTCAAACTTAGCAAGAATTTCACATATAGCTAGTGGGGTGGTAAAATCTTCTCATGAATACAGCTATGACCAAAGAAATTATATCACCCAAAAACGAAGTACGGCTGGAGCTTTGGATTATAGTTATGACTCTAACGGGCAGCTTATCAGTTCTAATAAAGCCGAAGACCCAGCTCAAAATGAGACATTCAGTTACGATGCTTTAGGCAACAGACTTACGTATAACTCAACAGCCAGCACTTATGATAATTCTGGTCAGCGTATTCAAGATGATGGACAATATACTTACGTGTACGATGCCAATGGCAACATCATTTATAAGTCAAATAAAGCAAATGGTATAAGCTACGCATTTGAATACTCTGCATTAAATCAACTCAAAAAAGTGACTGTAACAAGTACGCCGCTTAATGGAAATGTGCTTAAAATTTTAGAATACAAATATGATCCTGTGGGTAGAAGAATTTTGCGCCAAGTAACTGATAATATCGATGCAAATAAGTCTAAGACTCAAAAGTTTTATTACGATGGTGAGAATATTTTAGCTGAAGTTGATGCTAATAATAATTTAACTGTAAGCTATACGCACTCGCCGCTACGATCTGATGATGTGCTGGGAGCTAAGTTTACAAGCGCCGCGGTCAGTAGCGGCTTAGCTGCATCAGCAGGAAATGTTTATTATTTAAAAGATCATTTAAATACTGTTAATGAAATCACAAATGCCAACGGTGATATTGTTCAGAAGATGGATTATTCGGCATTTGGTGTGCTTAGATCAGTGAAAGACTCAAACGGCACTGAAGTTGGTTTTGAAAATGCGCCGGTGCGAACAAGCTTTACTTACACAGGCCGCGAATTTGAGCCCGAATTAAATATGTATTATTACCGCGCGCGGTATTACGATCCGAGTACAGGAAGATTTTTACAGCAAGATCCAGATCCGGGGAAACTTACAAACCCGAATACTTTTTTGAGTAAATATATTTATGCCGGGAATAGTCCGGTGATGTTAAGTGATCCGAGTGGGTTATCTTGGTTAAGTGATGTATTTGATTATCTAGCAGTTGCAGTTGTTGGAGTTTTTGATATTATATGGGGGGTCATTACTTTAGATATAGCTAGGGTACTTACAGGTGTCGTCATGCTTATTGAATTTCATATAGCCCCTATAAATTTTCTATTAAATGGTAGATTGCCTAAGTATAGTTTATTTGGTGATGGTGCACATGTTGTAGACAATAGTTTACTATCTGAATTGTTTTTTGGTGATTATAGTTTAGGAGCAGGTATGTTTTTAAAGCATGATGATAATGAGGCTGGATTATTGAGAACAAAACAGCATGAATATGGCCACTATTTGCAGTATAAAGAATGGGGCGGCTGGGAATATATAAGAATTGGACAGGGTCAAAAGGGCGATGAGTGTGGTTTTTTGGAATTTAATGCTGATGAAAGAGCAAGAGCTAAATTTCCGGGTTTTGTACCCGTTTACAAATGTGGGCAGTAAATGAAAATGACAGCTATAATTATAATTTTATTAATTTTTGCAAGTTGCCCTAAAAGTAATGAATGTGGCAGAAGCTTTTATATCTCAGGAAAAGTCACAGACCAAAATGGTGTGCCATTAGAAAATGTTGAAGTACACAGTGTTGATCCCTTTAATTATGATGTCATTCAAGTTACAACTAATGCATCTGGCGATTATTCTCATTTAATTGGAACGTATTCTGACCTTGGAAGTACATACATATATTTCCGAAAATCCGGTTTTCAAGACTTAACAACATCGCCAGTAATCGGCAAAGGTAATGGTGCTTGCGGCGACCAGCAAATTATCAGAGACGGGGTTATGGTGCCATGATTATTAAACATAATTTACCAATTAGGTTTTTAATTGTATTGGGTCTTTCCTCTTGCCCGATAAAAATTGAAGAGCCTGTTACTGCTGGACTTGAAGCTTCTTGGAATTTGAAACCAGTATGTAAATTATGTCTTTAAAATCAATATTATTTTTTTTAGTTTTTTTACAAATATTCACAATATCTTGCACTCCAAATAGCAGTAACGACGGTCATTAAATTGTAAATATAGGATTTTCTTCCGCTTTTCTTATAACAAATTAATTTAAAATTATTACATATTCTAATATTGCGTTTTTTGTTTTATATAAAAATCAATATTGGGAGTCATTGTGGTCATCGAAAAAAATAAAAGATTCATGATTAAAAAAAGCAGGTCACCTTTTTTGACAGGCGAAACTATTGCCGACATGAATAAAGCTCTTGTTTTACAAGCAATAATAAAACTTAATCAAGCTGAGCCTATTAATACATTGAGTTTTATGCGAGTAAATAAAGGCCCCATGCCAGATCCGGTACTCACAGAAGCTTTACGAAGACCCACTTCTCGCAAGTTTTTACACTTTGCTGGTATTCATTTTTATGGTTCATGGAACACTGCTTTGCGTGCTGCTAATGTTAAACCCATAAAAACTTCATATAATAAATTCTGGAACAAAAGTCTAATTGTTGCATCGATTAAATGCCTAAATGAAGAAGGCTACTCATTGGCAGTTAAAAGTATATGGCGAGATCGCTCGAGAAAAACATCAAGAATACTAAAACGTGTCACTGGTAAGCTAAGTACAGCGGCGGGGCTTCATGATGCCGGAAGAAGGTACTTTGGATCATGGGATGAAGCCTTAATGAGTGCCGGTATTGATCCCGCCTTTGTTAAGGAAAAGCCATTTTGGAGTGAAAAAAAGATAATTCAATCTATTAAGCAATTAGATGCTAATGGTGTAAGACTGAATTCAGAGAAAATGGGTAGGGGAAGCGATAAAACTATTTCAGCAATAATTAAGAAGGCTACTGGTTTTAACAAGGAAAGCTACAGTTTGCATGCAGGTGCCTATCGTATTTTTGGAAGTTGGGACCGGGCATTGCAGTATGCCGGTGTAGATCCTTCAAATCATCGTATAAAAAAATTTTCATGGAACAGCAGGCAAGTTGGTCGCATCTTAAACGTGCTGCATGAGTTAGAAATTCCGATTAACTCTTCAAGTGTATCCCGCGATACTTCAACTGAAACCTATAAGATTATTCAAGGCTTAACCGGGCAAGATTGTTCGGCTTTATCAATGTATCGATTTGCAAATAAGAAATTTGGCTCTTGGGATGCTGCTTTAAAGTACTCGGGATTTATGTTAAGCGAAATCAGAAGAAGTGGTTCTCCGTGTACCAAAGATGAGCAAAAATTGATTTCAATAATAAGAGCTTTCCATAAAAACGACCTCGCTTTAAATCGATCGGCATTGATTTCTAGATCTAATCAAGTAAAGTTTTTTATTGAACAAAATTTTGGCCCGCCAGTCAGCGGAACAAGCTTAATCAAGGCAGCTCATGATGTTTTTGGTTCATGGGATAATGCTTTATGGGGAGCCGGATTTGATGTAGATGAAATAAGGTTAAGAGCCAGGCCAAATCTGTCAAACTTATCGATTATTTCATACCAACTTGAAGATACAAAGCGTGATGGTGTCTTTAGCAAGGTAAAGTATTTTGGGGATCCGGTAAAAACACCTGAACAAATTATGGAAGAGAGTGAGAAGTCTGATGTATTTCAATCTGCTTTAAGTTTGTTTGATGTAGAAGAGCAGGCCCTGGTAGATAAAGTGTTTGATGCTATTTTGAGGATCCACCATTACAAAGACCAAGAGCAGCTCATAAACTTTGTCGTTGAAGAGCTGGATCATTCCGTAAGTGCAGAAGTGGTACGTAATATTTTGAGGAAGCTAGCTTCTAAGTTAGAATACATAAATTGAGATAAATAAAAAACAGCCGTTTTTTATCATTCAAATCTGAGAAGCCAATATAGAGAAAAATAAATTCAAAGATGTTCAACGACACTATTTTTTTTCTTGTTTTTTCGGTTTTCGCGAACACGAAAGAGCGACCCACATTTTTTTGAACACCATATTCTATTAGGTGGACCAATAAAAAATTTCTTACATTCTTTTAAATCACAACGCTTCAACCCTTTTAAGGCTCCGATTGCTAACAAGTGAGAAATTATATATGTGGTCTTAAGCTTGGGATGTTCTTTCAAATCTCTGCCGTTGGCTACATCGCGCCAGTAAGGTTGTCCATCATCTCCAAGCATTAGAGCGCGGCGAAACTCAATCCACGACAATGGCGCATTAAGTTGTTTTACAATTTCCGGCGTTAAGCCGTTTTCGACCAATTTTTCGAACCATTCATAAATAAAAATATCTGAAAGTTCTTTCCAAGTTCCTTTTTCTTTGGCTTCAGCTATTTGGGCTTCATTTGCTGATTTAACCAACAGTCTAATTTCATTTTTTGTTCCCCATTCAATAACGTGGTTGTCCTCATATACCAGCATTGAAGGATGTTGCGGTTTTTTCATAAATTAGCCCTCTTGAAGGTGTTACACCTTTCATGAAAATATAGCGCAACAGTGCTTTTAAAGCAATCGAGGGGGAGGATTCGTATGAGAGAGTTATCTTTAAACAGCTATACAAAAGAGGTGAGCATCAGTTACCGAGGTGAGCAATATTTTGTGCGTAATAACGGAGCAATTTGCCGTCAGCCAGTAGTCGGTCAATCAAAGCGAAAGTTTGATAATATATGGACATTTGGTAGACAGTGTAGAACTAACGGATACATGAGATTCAATGGTGAGGTGGTGCATAAAATTGTTGCATCTGCATTTCATGGTGAACAGCCGTCCGCAGGTCATGTGGTTGACCATCTAGATACGAATAGAAGTAACAATCGTGCCGAAAATCTAAGGTGGGTAACTCGGTTGGAGAATTTAACAGCTAACCCTAAAACACTTCGAGCTATCAATAAAAAATGGGGTTCAGTGGAAGGAATGCTTAATGACCCGAATCGAAGTGAGGTCGTTGTACCATTAAGAAATCGATCTTGGATGCCACAGTTTTCACTTGAAAATCTGGTCACCAATTCTTTAACTCCATTAGCAAAACAACAAAATTGGAAAACCCCCAATGCGTTTCCGCTTTGTCCAGGGGAAGAGTCAGTCCACCCATTATGGGAGTATTTTTCTTTGTTACAGCCGGGGGCTTTATTTTCGCACAATAAATATAGCGAGAATATAGTAGAAATAGCCCAATTGAGTGATGACGGCTCATCCATAAGCGTAGTCACCAAAATTATCGACGGCGTTAAAGACTTTGGGTTGGTCACTGTCACTTTTGAAAGAGGTCAATTTATTCATAAGGCCCAAGGGACTTTTTTTACAATTGAAGGAGCGACTAAAAGACATTTTGAAATGATTGGTAAACTTTCGGACGGCGGGGAACGCCAGCCTGTTATTCAAGATGAGGTCGTATTTTTTCTATAAAATTTTGATATTCCTTTTTTAGATCAATCTCATTTTCAAAATCAGAGCTGCTAAGCTCAATACTCTGCGAAATCGTTAATGTTGATGTTTGTGGGACTGAATTTAAAGCAGAAATGTTGTCCAAAAAGGTTTCGATTTGCGCATGAGACATTGTTTTAGTCTTTATCAAAAACAAATCAAATTCTGCAATGTCCATTATGTGAATTCTAGATGGAATAACATTTTCTATGTTATTTTGTTTTCTAAATACTTTGGTTTCGTTTTCAAATATTTCGTGCCAAGCATGTATCCCATTTCCAAGAAAAAGTTCTTTGTAGCTAATTATGAAGATATGGGTTTTCTTGCTCAAAGAGCTATCCAAGGTTCCATCGCTGATTCTATTTGAAATATAAAGGCATTGATTCATTGCTTCTATAATTTTTCCAGATAATTCGTTGGCTAAAACTAAAGGATTTGGGTCAACCATTGCAGAATTTCCCAATTCAATTCCCTTTGACTCAATTACGATATTAAATTTATCAAATTTTACAACAAAATCTGTCTTCTTATTTTCTTTTCCAACAATTGCTTCAATTTGGTTTTCATTTAAGAAGTCATATTTATTCTGTATGAGCCGTGTACGAATGTAATTCTCCATTACTTTTCCAAATGATCTCGAAAACGCGTTTGATTGATGGTTTTTCATTAAGTCATACACACCAAACTTGGCGAAATAAACGAAAAGCTTAGTGTAGATCAGTGCAGCTCCATTTTGCGTAACCAGAAAAGGTTTATTTTTTAGTGGTGAGCGCTCTGTTATCTGTAAGTGAAACTTTTTAGTTTGCAAGCTATTTGAAAACTCATTTTGGCAGACTTCAAATGAAGTTGATACCAATTTAAAAAAATTAGAAACGTCAATTTCAGGAATTCCTTTGAATTTGATTGAGATATTGCGTTTATCCTCCGAAATCGTTCTCAATTCAATCCAGGTCATCAATATTTGTACGATTTTTTGAAAGGTTTGAAAGTCGATTCCGGTGACAGTTTTAAACTCTCGGGGAAAATCATATTGGGGGAATTGAGAATTAAATAGCATTTGATTTCGAGCTATATCAAAATAGAATAAGTTGGAAACCGGCTGCAACCAAAATTGCTGAAATGCCATAATTCTAAAACCTATACTTGTCTTATTTGGATGCTCTGATTCGAAAACCTTGTTCGCTGGAGTCGTAAGATTAATTATTAAATCCATCATCGGCATTATATCTTTTTCTAATGCTGGTTTTATGGATTTTGAGTCAAACGCAATAACTAGTTTTAAAAGCAAAAGCATGTCCCACGGTGTCCAGTTTCCCCATTCTTCAACGCTCTTTGAATTACCTACATGATTCAGACGTTTAAGAAGAAATTCAACTATTGAAATTGGAGAAAATACGACAATTAATTCTTTTAGCGGAGTTAATTCATTGTTTACATCGTTCAAAATGGATGAAGTCATCTTTTGTAATTTTCTTGGTTATGGTCGGGTTTTTTGTAATGCGATTTGTTCCAAACTATTTTCTGTGCTTAAATGAACTCCAATCCGTGCATTTGACTACAACCTCTTTAGTTGTTGAGAAACAAAAATGCTAATTGTTTTATAGGCATGCTCGACCAAAAACGCATCTCTTTGTATATTCGGACTTTTGCCGCCATGAAATAGGTTGTTTCGTACACCATTCCAAAACTCTATCATATTGGTCCAATCTTCTATTGTGTGGACAACTCCCTTTCTTAACTTGTTTTCCACTGGTGCTTGTCCGTCAGAATTCCACCATTTATCAATTTCGGGATAGTCTAAATCTCTTGATGAGTTATAAAGAGGTTGGCATTTTAGTTCTTTAATGAGCTTTTTCCAGGTTGAAGCTAATTCTTCGTTATTTGTTATTCTTCGTAAGTACGAATTCTTTAGTAATTGATTTTGTTTCAAAGATTGTATTGCTTGCCTGTCACTGTTGGCCTCGATTGCAATCTTGTTTTTAAGTAAGGCGGTAAAAGATAGATACTCAAATACAAATCGTGAGAAATAGTCACCATGTTTAGCTTTATTATGCCAGCCTATAATCAATCCATTGTAGCTTTCCAAATTGTCTCCAGTAAGTTCAACGGTTGAATCACAGCTCTTGCAAAAATATTCAACAATGCCAACTGCCCAGTTGCCATAATCTCCTGTAGCTTCTGCCATGAAATAGTCTGCCATTTGTCCTTCGGTAGCATCTTCATCAAAATCAGCCAGTTCTTCTCGGCGATCTACTTTGCTCATTACTCTATTACATTTATCGCATCTCAATTTAAACTCACTTGAAATTAGTTATTTTATTTTTGGGATTATCAATTTTTTTGTTAGCATTTTTCTTATTTGCATTTTTTTTAAATTTTAAGTCTGTTACCTCGGAGTTTAGAGATTTGTTCAGCTTGTATTGAAATTTTGTTTTCAGCATTACTTATGCCATCACTAGACATATATTCTAGGTTTACAGTTTAGTCTATCTAACCTATATTGATTATTATGTGCGCACAATTTATCCTCAAAACAAATGCAAACCAACTCTCACTAAAATACGGAATAAAAATTAGTGATGACTATGAATTGAATCTCCGTGTGTTGCCGTACACTCCCTCGGTAGTTGTTGTTAAAGCAGGGGAACTCTCAGCTTTTCAAAAAATGAGTTTCAGCCTTGTGCCCTCTTGGTCTAAAGATCCAAAAGTTAAATTCGCTACCCATAACGCTCGAATTGAAACCATTCTTGAAAAGCCAACTTGGAAAATACCCTTTGTCTCAAAACGCTGTCTGGTGCCAATCAGCGAGTTTGTCGAGTCGATTTACGAGAACAAATATGCTGGGAATATGATTCGAATTTCAGAAGCAGGGGATTCTCTTTTAACTGCGGCAGGCTTGTGGGATGCTTGGATTGACCCGAAAACAAAAACTGTACTCAACTCATTTACGATTATTACAACTGAGCCACCGCCATTTATTTTAGAAGCGGGTCACGACAGATGCCCTGTCTTTTTAAAAGAGAAGAACCTGGATTACTGGATCGATCCGAAAAACAAAGACCCAAAGAGTCTGATGGAATTTTTGAAAAGTGAAAACGCTGCGCATGATTTTAAAATAGAAATCGACCGACCACTGAAAGCTGGTTGGGAAAAACGAAAGTAAGTTTTAATTTTATAAAACACAGCGTCTTACGTCTGTATTTACATATAATTTACACTTAGTACTTGAATAAAGTCAATGCCCTTTTTATACCAAGTAAGAGGTCATTATGGAAATCCTGTCGCCAAGCATTCTTAAAAACATTACCCTGCCCCTTTACGCAACTAAAATTAGCTGTGGCTTCCCATCACCCGCAGAAGATTATCTAGAAGCCAAGCTCGATTTAAACGAAAAGCTGATACAGAGGCCTTCTTCAACTTTCCTATTGAAGGCCGAAGGCGACTCGATGACCAACGCTGGCATATTTAACAACGATCTTCTTGTTGTTGATAAATCCATTAAGCCCCAGCATGGCCACATCATTGTTGCAGTGGTTAATGGTGAATTTACACTAAAGCGCTTAGTCTTTCGTTTTCCTAAAACGATTTTACAACCAGAGAATCCAAAATTTAAACCTCTCGAAATCACGGCTGAGATGAACTTTGAAGTCTGGGGCGTTGTAACCCATACCATTCATGGGTTCTTAAAAAATGACTAAAAAACCGCAAACTATCTTTGCATTGGTCGATTGCAACTCGTTCTATTGTTCGTGTGAGCGGGTATTTCGGCCTGAGTTAAAAGACAAAC
>JBBTEQ010000056.1:0-14887 GCA_038042235.1 Bdellovibrionota bacterium
ATTATCAGTAACTTTAATTTTATTATCTTTTCTAATCTCATCAATCATTACGGTTCGAGTTACCGTAAAAATCCAAGCAAGTAGTGGTAAGCCGGCATTGTAAAGATGCTTTGATTTATGAATCTTAATAAAAACTTCTTGGTAAACTTCAGCCACTTTTTCGCTACTATTAAGACGCTTTTTAAGAAAACCATAAATTTTAGACGAATGACGATCATAAAGAACATTAAAGGCCTCTTCGTCGCCGTTCTGATACAGCTTCATGAGCTGCTCGTCTAATAGGTTATCTTTATTTACAAGCACCTTGCTCCTTGATGGGTATTACGTTAGCTATTGGCATTTTGTGACAACAGTTACTATTTAAATTTATTTTCTTAAAACTGTCACAAAGTTTTAGTTCAAAGCGTATTAACAGGTAAAGGAAGTTCTTTATGCGTTTGATACCCTCACTATTGCTCCTATTAACTAGCCTTACGGCACTGGCACACCCTGTGTCTTATAAAGATGCATTTGGCATTATGTCTTACAACAGCGCCCAAATGAATGAAATCTTACTGACCTATTCTCTCAATTATAACTATGCCGTAGGTCACACTTATATAAGAGAAAAGAACTCTGAGTTTTATATTCCTAGAGTTAATTGGCTTACAAAACGCTGGAACAACGAGAACTCGCAAGGAAACCTTTATTTGAGTGCTGGATCAGGCGTTGAAAAATACAACAATACAACATCAAATGTAAGACTTGTCGAAGTTGTGGCCGACTGGGAAAGCCGTAAGTATTATACTTATCTTGAACACCTGTACATGCTTCGAGACAACAAAGATAATCCACTTTGGCAGCAAAGGGACGACAACCACGCTAAAATGCGGCTGGGTTTTGCGCCTTTCTTAGCTGATTACAGCGACCTTAACGTCTGGTTTATCACGCAATGGACAAAGCACAATACTGAAAATGTAGAAGCTGCTCAATTCATGAGATTTTATATAAAAAATGTCTTATGGGAGGTCGGCGCAGACTTCAAGGGTGGCTTTGCTTTTAACTTTATGATTCACATTTAATTTAACGGAGGACTTATGAAAATAGTAATTTTAATTATGATGATGTCAACAACAAGTGTATTTGCTAAAGCCGCAAACCTAGAGGCTAAAATGCAACCCCACGCCACTGTAGCGAAAAATGCAGCTGTGCAGCACCAAGAACTTAAAGTTGGTATTAAAGGCATGGTTTGCGCTTTTTGTGCTCAAGGCATTGAGAAAAACTTTTTAAAGCAACCAGAGGTTTCAAATGTCGAAATTAGCCTAGAAAATAAATATGTAAAACTTAAATTTAAAGAAGGTAAATCTTTGGCTAAAGAAAAAATAGCTTTGATTTTAAAAGAAGCTGGCTATGAAAGTGTGTTTGATGAATAATAGGACTCGTATTAGGAATGGTTTTATAAACTATTTTACACTATTTGGTTCGATGAGCACTTTGATCTGCTGTGCTTTGCCGGCCCTACTTGTTAGCCTTGGTTTAGGGGCTGTGCTTGCAGGTGTTGCTTCAAATGTGCCCGCACTTATTTGGGTATCAGAATATAAAATACAGGTGTTTTCATTTTCGGCAGCAATGCTATCGCTGAACGGCTTTATACTTTGGAAAAATAAAGATGCACCTTGCCCGATAGACCCCAAACTTCGCGATGCCTGTATTACGGGTCGTAAAACTAGCGGTAATATCTATTTTATCAGTTTAAGCATTTTTTTGGTTGGATTCTTTTTTGCTTATATTGCACCAATTTTATGGTGATGAGAAAATTTTTTGCTACGAGCTACTCACTACAAAATTGAGTACTTTTTTAAAAGAGTCGATCTTCTTTAATTTTCTTTTAAAAACAACATAGTAAGTTGATCTTGGAATTATCGCATGAGGCACTTCAATAACTCTTACATCTTTAGCATGTGGCTGAACATAGGCCGGCACAACAGCATAACCGCCGCCACCTTCAACGAAATTTAGAATCGAAGACCAATCTTCAAAAATAGCCTTTGCATTAAGCTTAGAAACATCGCGCTTAATGCTTTTATAAAACTTTTCTACGTATTTAGTTTGTAAGCGGTGTATCACGCATGGGCCTTGAGCTATCAGCTCAGAGTTATCTTGAACATCACGAAAGCTCACTATCGAAGGAAATGCCTTGCGGTGAAAAATAATCCGACTTGCGCCTTCAAAAAATTTTCGAGACATCAGTTCGGCGTTATCAACAAGTGTTTCGCTTATTGCTATATCTGCCACTTCTGATTCCACCGCCGCAATGGCTTGATCTTCGGGCATCATTCGGTGGTCCATGCGTCCAGCAAACTCTATGGCCTCAGAAAATATACCCATGAGCTCTTTTGCTCCTGCAACTCTCAACACGAGTTGCTCGGGAGAAGCGTATCTGCGATTCAAGTTTTGAAAGTCTGTCTCGAGTTGTAAAAAATTCAGCTTGGCTAAATCATATAGTGCCTTACCATAGTGCGTGAGAACCTTTTTGCGTCCTTCAAAGGCATACAGAGGATGCTCTACTTGCTCCTGCAAATGTTGTAATCTTTGAGTTACGGCGGGCTGAGAAACCCCAAGCCTTTCAGCAGCTTGAATAAGATTCTTAGCTTCATGAAAAGCAATTAGCACCTGTAATAACTCTGGCTGAGGAATATTCATATAACATACATTATAATAAATATAATAACTTATCTATTTTTTTGTTATTAATTATGTACTAATCCTCTTTGACAGCAGTCATCTCTAATAAGTAAGCAAAGGAGTTTCTTAATGGGTAATGTATTTAGGTTAATATCGGTCATCAGTTTTTTAATACTTGGGTCTAAACCAATTTTAGCAGAAACACTGCAGGCAGCAGTGCAATTGTCACAAAGCCGAGCACTAGCCGGTAATGGTGAAGCGGGTTCTATCGACGGCGTTGGAGCAGCCGCAAGGCTCAACCGACCGCATGGATTAGCAAAAAGTGTTACCGGAGTCATTTACTTTGCCGATCGTGGAAATCATCAGATCAAATCATTAAATTCTGAAACCGGGGAAGTCAAAACACTTTCTGGAAACGGACAAGCTGGCTCTTTAGATGGAGATTTAGCCACAGCACAGTTTAATGAACCAATAGCCGTCGCCGTTTCGAAATCAGGATTGATATTTGTTGCGGACAAAAAGAATCATAAAGTAAGACAAGTGACCTCCGATGGATTTGTTTCAACTCTTGCGGGTAACAGCACTGTTGGCTTTAAAGATGGAGCCGCAGATGCCGCTCAATTCAATGAACCTTACGGAGTAGCCCTCAACGCTGATGAAACCAAACTTTATGTGGCTGATTATAAAAATCATTCAATTCGAGTCATTGGCCTTGTTTCAAAACAAGTTACTACGCTAGCGGGAAATGGAACTGCAGGATTTGTAAATGGAGCCACCGCGGAAGCAAGGTTCAACCAACCCTACAGCATAAAATTTAACGGTCACGATGCTTTTTTTGTTCCTGATCAACTTAATCATTCAATACGAAAAATCACCCTAGCTGGCGAGGTCACAACTATCGCTGGAAATGGAACAGCTGGCTTTAAAGATGCTAAAGGCCTTGAAGCACAATTTAATAACCCCACAGGTGTGGAAATTGCTGAAAATGGAGATCTTTTTGTAGCAGATCGCAACAATGAGCGTATTCGAAAAATAAATTCAGAATCAGTAGTTACGACTGTCGCAGGAACTGGCATTGCGGGCGATAAAGAGGGCCGTCTTTCTATTACTGAGTTTCGGCAGCCACTAGGTCTTATCTTTGATTCATGCGGCACAAAACTCTTGGTAAGTGAAGATAAGGGTAATAGAATCAAAGAACTTAAGTAATAGTCTATTGCAAGACTTGAGTGCGAGGAGATTTAAATGAAATGGGTAACTAGAGAAAGACCTAAGATTGATCGTGTCGCCTGCCCTTGGCTCATCCAAAGGTTTATCGACAAAGAAGCCGAGTTTCTTTATGTCCCCTCTCAAGAGGTTATGCGAACAGCCAAAGAGGCCAATGCGATCCCCTATGATGTACCCAAAGTTGAGCTCACACACGAGGGTCCCCTTTGCAGTTTCGATGCATTCATAAAAAAATATAAATTAAAAGACCCCGCACTTGAACATTTGGCTGAAATTGTTCGAGCTGCTGACACCGACACCTTAGAAAATTCAGCACAGGCCTCTGGGTTGCTAGCTATTACGCTTGGACTATCGCACAACATCGCCGATGACCATGAAATGCTTAAAGTCGGTATGACAATTTACGATGCGCTGTATTCCTGGTGCAAAACAATGGTCAATGAAAGACACGGCTGGAATCCTGAAAAAATAAAGATGTAGGGGTTTGCCTAATTTCTTCGCCATGCATGAAATTTACTTAAAATCTTAAGCGCAAATTGTGGCGCGTTTTGTTTTTTCCAAACGCCGGCGGCGTATTTATTAGCTTCACTGAGTGTAGGATAAATATGAATTGTCCCCAGTATTTTATTAAGTCCAAGTCCGTACTTCATGGCCGTGACATACTCAGCAATGATGTCGCCTGCGTGATGACCAACTATTGTGACACCAAGAATTTTATCACTTCCGGGCACAGTCAATACTTTCACAAACCCATGAGCCTCACTGTCCGTAATGGCCCGATCTAGATCATCAATTCCATATCTTGTCACTTCATACTCAATAGCTTTTTCTTTGGCTTCAATTTCATTGAGTCCTACACGTGCAACTTCTGGATCGCTAAATGTGCACCAAGGAATAACACGGTAATCCACTTTGAAAGTCTTAAATGGACTGAACAGGGCATTGACCGCCACATACCAAGCCTGATGGGCCGCTACATGAGTAAATTGGTAGGGCCCTGTTACATCGCCACAAACATAAATATTAGGAAAATTGGTCGTCCGCATAAACTCATCGGCTACAATAGTGCCACGTCCAGAAATTTCGACACCAAGTTCTTCTAGGCCAAATCCAGTCACACTAGCTTGCCGCCCCAGGGCTAACAGAATTTGATCAAACTCAAGCTCAACTTCTTTTCCTTTATTTTCACAAATTAATTTTGCAACTCCCGCAGTATTTTCAATTCGCAGTGCCTTGTGAGATGTTAAGATCTGAACTCCTTCATTTCGAAATGTTTGCGTCACCACCTCAGACACATCTACATCTTCCCGAAGCATAATTCGATCCGACATTTCAACTAATGTGACATTCGTTCCAAGTCGAGCAAAAGACTGAGCTAACTCACAGCCAATAGGTCCGCCACCCAAAACAACAAGCTTCTTTGGCTGTTCGCGAAGATTCCAAATATTATCTGAAGTTAAGGCTTTAACCAGCTCAAGCCCGGGAATTTTTGGAACCAGTGGGCGTGCACCCGTCGCAACCACAATATTTTTGGTCGTCAAAACTTTTCCGTTCACCTTCACTTCATAGGGCGAAATAATTTGCGCTTCACCTGTGATACAGTCAACACCCAGGCCCGAGTATCTTTGAATCGAATCGTGAGGTTCGATTTCTTGAATCACTTTTTGAACTCGCTCCATAACTTTTGAAAATTGAAGTTTCGGAACCACAGGCTCTAAACCGAATTCGCTGGCTCGCCTAAAATAATTAAATATTTTCGAAGAGCGGATGAGGGCTTTACTTGGTACGCAGCCGGTATTAAGACAATCGCCTCCCATTTTATGTTTTTCAATTAAAGCGACTTTGGCATTTACCGCAGATGCAATATAGGCCGAAACAAGCCCCGCTGAACCTCCACCAATGACCACCATATTGTAATCAAAAGTTGATGGCTTTTTATAACGCGAAATGTATTTTCCAGATTTAATAAAATCCACAATACGTTTGGATATTAAGGGCAATAACCCAAGCAAAGTAAATGAAACGATTAAATTAAATGATAATATCCCGCTTAGACTATCAATTTTAGCTAACTCAGTACCTGCATTCACATAAACAAGCGTCCCGGCCAACATTCCTACCTGACTCACAATATAAAATGTAAAAACTCGAATGTTAGTTAATCCCATGAGTATATTAATTAAAAAAAATGGAATGGCCGGAATCAGTCTTAAAGTAAATAAATAAAATACCCCATCTTTTTCGATGCCTTTATTAATAGAATCAATTTTTTCTTTAAACTTTTTTTCAACTGAAGCTTTAAATAAATAGCGACTCGCCAAGAAAGCTAGCGTGGCACCAATAGAGCTTGCAAATGAAACAATGATAGTGCCTCTGTAAAGCCCAAATAAGGCCCCCGCAGCTAAAGTCAAAACACTCGCTCCCGGAATAGATAACGCTGTCACCATGACATAAAGCAAACCAAAGCCAAGACTAAACCCAACAGGGCTTTCATTTAGCACGGCGACCAAAGTCTCTTTATTTTGCTTCAAACTCTCTAAACTTAAATAAGAACTCAAATTAAATTTTACGTAAATAAATATGAATACAGCCACCAGCAGTAGGGGCAATAAAAATTTCAAATTAATAGGTTTTTTCATTTGTCTCCTAAATAAGGCATTTTAGAGATGAATGAATATTAAACCAGTATTTCCAAATGTCGGTCAAGTCATCGAGAGGATTGGCCAGAACCCGGAGAAAATACTCCCCTACCGCAATTGCTCGAACAGCAACTACTACTGAAAGTACACGAACTGCCTAGGTCAGTTGCAAGACAAGTTAAACTCCTCATGCAACTGAGGAATCGCAACATTAATGCCAAACTCTTTACGAATTCTTTCCGCAAAAATGGTTTGAGCTTCTATTTCCCCATGGTTTAGAAAAATGCGTTCAGGTTGTTTTCTGAATGATTTGAGCCAGTTCATTAAATCATTCGCGTCGCCATGTGCTGAATATCCCTCCAACGAGAATATCTCAGCTGCGACAGGAATTTCTTGGTGGTGAATACGAATGCTAGGGATTTTTTCCTGTAGCAAACGCCCTTTTGTTCCTTTACCTTGAAAGCCAACAAATAAAACGCCATTTTTTGCGTCGGGAAGCTTTTGCTTTAGATGATGTAAGACCCTACCGCCTTGAAGCATGCCAGATGCCGACAACACTATTTTAGGTTCGTCAGAAGTGCGCAGAAGCATGGACTCGTCGGGACTTTCGACCGCATGAAAGTTGCGGGTCGACAGAGCTTCTACGATATGATTGTTGGATGGATCGAAACTTAGTTCTTCAAGATGTTTTTGATAAACCTTAGTCACCGCATTCGCCATCGGGCTATCCAGATAGACAGGCACATCTGGAATTAAGTTTTTTTGAATGAGACGATAGAGCGAAAAGAGCAGGTCTTGAGTTCTTCCGAGGGCAAAAGCTGGAATAACAAGAGTGCCGTTGCGACCAATCACTTTGTTGACGACGTCCGCGAGTCGACTTTCTCGCCCCTCGGCATTCACTTGTCTGTCTCCATAAGTTGATTCAAGTACGAGCTCGTCGGACTCAAGTCCCTTTGTCGGATCATTTAACAAATCAGAGTGGCCACCACCTAAATCTCCGCTGAAAGTAAGAATTTTTGAACGCTGTTCGTCCGTATATGCGAATTGTACAATCGCACTTCCTAAAATATGCCCGGCGCGCAGAAATCTAAAACTCATAAAAGATGAGAGTGTCTGCCACTGATCAAAGGGCAAGGGACGGAGTAATTTTAGCGCGGCCCTGGCATCTTCTGTAGTATAAAGCGGCAGGGCTGGATCATGGCGAGAGTGTCTTGTTTTGTTGGCAAAAAGGGCGTCTTCTTCCTGCAACTTCGCAGCGTCGAGAAGCATAATTGACAAAAGATCAGCTGTTGAATGAGTACAATAAACTGGTCCTTTCCAGCCCCAGTAAGACCAACGCGGAAGAAGCCCAGAGTGATCAATGTGCGCATGGGTTAGAACAATTGAGTTGATGTCGCTAAAGTAGGTGGGCTTTTCCAAATTCAACAGACGCAGTGGCTTTGGTGCTTGGTAAAGACCGCAATCGACCAGGGACGTGTATCCTCGGTGACTGACAACTGTTTGACTTCCGGTAACTGTCTGGGCAGCGCCCTCAAATCTGATTTTCATATACTTCTCCTTACTCTATACACATTTAACTTCTGACACTTAATTTTCTAGCGACAAATTTTCGAACTTCCTCTGCCCAAAGGACCAAGCTAGCCACAACTCCTATAGCAAAAAACTGTTCAGAATCGATTGGTACGGTATGAAAGAATTGGCTTAGAGGTGCCCAATAAATCACGGCGACATGAAGCAGATTTCCGATGACGATGCCGCCAACAAGCCAAGGGTTCTTGAGCACGTCCCAAGAAAAGGCCGAGTGAAGTGCCGAACGACAATTGAGCACATTAAACCACTGACAGACGGCCAATACTGTGAATGTTTCAGTCTGCACTTGCGCGACTGGAAGACCCTGGGAGCTTCGATATACAAACCAACCAAAGCTTGAAACAACAGAAGCCAGCACCATTAGCGGTATCCGTGACAAAAGAGCGCGATCCAAGAGTGGCTGATTAACTGGGATTGGTGGGCGCTCCATCTCATCGCCTTCAGCGGGCTCCATAATTAGATTCACTGTTAAAGTTCCTTCGGTGACTAGATTGATCCAGAGAATTTGCACAGCGGCCAGTGGTATTGGGTAGCCAAAAATCAGGGCTAGGAAAAGTACAATGACTTCGTCAATTGAAGTCACAAATAAAAATAAAATCAGCTTCTTGATATTTTGATATACAAGACGCCCTTCAGATACGGCGGCAACGATGGTCGCAAAATTATCATCCGTAATCACAATTTTGGCGGCTTCTTTTGCAACTTCAGTCCCCGTGATCCCCATGGCGACACCAACATTGGCGCGAACCAAAGCCGGTGCATCGTTGACGCCATCTCCAGTCATAGCAACAACATTACCCTTTCTTTGAAAGGCTTCGACAATTCGCAGCTTTTGCGCTGGATGAACCCTTGCAAAAACGCTGATGTGATCAATTTTCTCTGCAAGAGCTTCGTCAGAAAGAAGATCAAGTTCTTGGCCATCGATGGCTAGGTCTCCATTTTGACTGATTCCAAGCGCTTTTGCGATGGCAAGACCTGTGGCCTTGTGGTCACCAGTCACCATGACAGGCTTGATTCCAGCGCGCTGACATTCACGAACAGAGGCGGCCACTTCTTCTCGGGGAGGATCGAGTTCCCCAATGAGACCTACCAGTGTTACTTTTCCAGAAAACGCTGTAAAGCCCTTTGATCCATCGATGTATGCATCACGAACAAATCCAATTGCTAAAAGGCGCAGAGCCGAATCCGCCATTTTTTTTGAAGCCTCTTGCACTTCGCTGCGTAGGTTTTCGTCGAGCACCTCTATTTTATCATCGTGATAAACGGAGTCACATAGCTGTAACAAAACTTCGGGCGCACCTTTTATATAAACGATGCTCTTGCCCTCGACTGAGTGCTGAGTGGCCATCATTTTACTATCTGAGTTGAAAGGAAGCTCAGCTGTTCTAGGATATTTATTTCGAATGGATACTGGGTCTGATCCACCCTTGGCTACGAGAGTGAGAAGCGCGCCTTCCGTCGGATCGCCGATCATCTTCCACTGGGAGCTTGTATCTTCAGGGCCAAGCAGTTGAGAGTCATTGCACAAAGCACTCGCCACAAACAACTTCTGTAAGGTTTGATCTACATTCGGTGTCAGCTTATACCCGTGCTCGATGAAATAACCTTCGGGCGCATAGCCAACACCCGTCACGGTGATTTCTCTTTGCTCAGCTGGCAAATAGATGGCAGTAACGGCCATTTCATTTCGCGTCAACGTGCCGGTTTTATCCGTACATATGACTGTTGTTGATCCAAGAGTTTCAACGGCTGCAAGACGCCTTACAACTGTACCTCTTTTTGCCATTCTTTGAACTCCAACAGCAAGTGCTATAGTCATGGCTACGGGTAGGCCTTCGGGAACCAAAGACACCATTTGGCTGATGGCGATCATAAAGATTTGCGCGAAAGGAATTCCACGCAGCAGTCCGAATCCAATCACAAGAAAAAACATAACAATGGCCGCAATAACTAGATATCGACCAAACTGCTGAATTCGAAGTTCAAGCTGAGTCTTTGGTTGCGCTGTTGTCGTAGCAAGATGAGCAATTTTACCGATTTCATTATTGACTCCAGTTGCAGTTACAATGGCCAAGCCTCGCCCAGCTGTAATATGAGTTCCGGCAAAAATCATATTTTGCCGATCGGCTAAAAGTGTATTTTCAGCAATTTTTGCGATTGATTTGACAACGGGAAGTGACTCACCAGTCAGAGCCGCCTCAGCAACAGTAATCGTGGATGCTTCAATAAGTCTTGCATCTGCCGGTACCGCGTCTCCAGCACTAAGGACGAGAATATCACCTGGCACAATTCGACTGGATTCAATAATCTGCTCTTGGCCTCCACGCAGAACCCTGGCCTTCAATTTTGATAATCGCCTGAGCGCCGCTAATGACTGTTCAGCGCGGCCTTCTTGGTAGGCACCAATGATCGCATTTAAAAGTACAACAACAAGAATAACTATAGAGTCACGAGCTTCGCCGATAAAAAAGGCGATGGCTGCTGCAATTAGCAAAAGATAGATAAGCGGGCTTAGAAATTGATGTAGAAAAATAGACAAGAGAGTTCGCTTTTTAGGTTCTGGTAATACATTTAATCCAAATTGCTGCAGACGTTCGCTCACATCGTTGTGCGAGAGTCCGTGCGTCAAATTTGATTTCAGTTTCGCGACAACTTCATCAGGTTGAAGCGAGTGCCAAGCAAGCTGTTGGTTCATAGTCAAGATGCTACCCCAAACCAACAGCTAGAAATATGATATTCATCATGCTTTTTTGTATTGTCATGCATTAATATAGTAAAGTGAGAACTGTCGTGAGCGAAACAAAAAAGAAACATCGATATAAGCATGCAGAAGGTAAACGCTGGATTGAAGTTCGCGTCAAAAGCTCCCAACAGCTTTTCGATGCCAGAGATCCCGCGCCCTTTCGTGAGCGTGATCTCGATGATGATTTCGTCGAATACATCCTTTCGTCAGTTAGAGAGTTCGCCATTTCAAGTCCACTTAAAATAGTGATCTACATCGAAGAAAATGAACCCAAGGATTTGCCAAAGGACTCTATCCGCGAGGCGATCCGAAGTTACTTCGCTTATAAAATTGATCTTCAGAGAGGTGATCTCAAAACATTTATTAAACGCGCCCAGCTTTTTTTGTTTATTGGGTTGCTTGTGCTTGGTTCATGCATTGGCGTTGCACAGAGTTTGACGATTCCGAGCCCACCAGGGGCATTAGGCATCTTGCGCGAAGGTATTGTCATCTTTGGGTGGGTTTCAATTTGGAAGCCCATTGAACTCATTTTGTTTGATTGGTATCCGTTGTTTGAAAAGATTCGATTTTATAAAAAACTACTAGGAACGGAGATTGATATCCGGTTTGCAGCAACAACGTCCTAAGGATGAGTATTAGGCACGGCGTACCTTAAATCGTTCAACTGATTAAGTGTTTGAACGGCATGCTTTTGTCTGATTTCCAGTTTATATTTGTTCTTGCAATTCGATTAATATCACATCGCTTGAATAAGAATCTGCGTCTAAGTGATAATAAGATTCACCAGTTATCTCGATAACTTCAAAATTTTTCTGAATTGGAATTAAAAAGCAGTGATGCCCCTGCGTGCGAATCTCTTGATTGTGTTTATTTTCTAGAATACGCATATCACATTGATAGCAATTGCGATCATAGATCAAACTGATATCGACAACAGACCTATTACTAATCAAATCACATTTGATCATATCTTCACCGCGAAAGTGCTGAACCTCGCCAGGTAAAAGTTTTTGCCCATTTAAAATAAGTCCATCACCCGAAATAATTGTTAACCAACGATTGTAGCCGGCAAATTGTGAAAAAGTATTTTTATCTGTAATTTCAGCACTGCTCAGACGCCAATGAAAATCACCTTTATTAAGACCTGAGTTCTCAGGAAAAATACGGATCTCTTTCGTAACACCCAACCCATTTTTCCAGGGCATGATTTTAAATTGCTCAGGCTTAATAATTTTTTTCATAATGCTTGCTTCAAAAGTGGTTTCATATCTTCAATCATCGAAAAGTATTGCATCATTTTTTCAAGTTCTTCAGCGATGACTTCAACAACAACGCCTTCAGCAGTGATCATCTTATCAGAACACAAACCTTTACTGATTAAAAAATTAAAATTATCCGGGCGAATCGTGTAATTCAGTTCAACCATTGAATTGGTTTGCACCGTTTCTAAATTGATTTTACGTTTCCCTTTAGATCCTGCTGGGCTCTTTAATGCGAAATGCACAATTCCTTTTAGCATTTTAAGGTCTTCAGTGCTAAGATTAAGACGATTGTCTTCTGACTTCATCAACCATTCATTATGCCATTCAACGAAATCAAATAGAAATTCGTGCTTTTTATTAATAATATTTTGCTTAGCATCGTCTAAATCGATGATTTCAAAAATTTTAAGTTCTTTTAAAGCTTGCAACAAAGTGGTCATTTTATTTGTTGGCTCGTGAAAAACCTGAATCGTGTATTTTCTTAGAATGCCAGGTGGAATCGATACATAACCCTGGCTATCTTTAGTTCCGTATTTAAGACCGACAAAATTAACGATCGCTAGTAGCTTATTGATTTGTGCGCCTGAAAAGCGCTCTTCGGCTTGAGTTTCGCCAAGTGTTTTAATTTTAAGATTGGCATCACGAAGATTCTGATTCAGTGTTTTTACAATAGCGCGAATCCACTCTGGAAGTTGCGTCAGCTGCTGCTCTAAAGCCTTATAAGGAAGTGCCACTACTTCAGAGTCTTTAGTCGCTTTCACATTGGCACTGCGTGGCTTACTATCAAACAGGGCCATCTCTCCCACCATGGCACCCACACCGATTTCTGCTAGCACCACTTCGGATTTATTTTTTGTTTTCGTGATAGCAAAACCACCACTACGGACGATATACATACAATCCGGAAAATCACCCTCTTTAAAAAGATATTCGTCTTTACTGATTCTTTTATTCTCTGCCACGAATATAATTTCGCCAGTTTTAAACAAAAATAACAATATTTTTATCTTTGATCAGGGCCGCGGCTTATGTCTAGATTCTACGACCTTCGGGTTATGAGCCCGACAAGCTACCGGAACTAAGTCCATTCTCATTACCAATATATGGCCATATTGACAATATACTAGTAATGAGTAATAATATATATATCCAATATATGGTAATAGTGGCAATATATTGGTAACAAGATTGAGGTTTAAAATGAAGAGCGAATTATCTTATTTAAAGAAACTCACATCACCTGAAATCACAACTACAATGCTAATAGGGGCCCTTTCGGACTATGAAGACGCCCGCGGAAAGATCAATTCGCTCAGCAAAAAGGGCCTGATCAAACCCATTAAACAAGGCGTGTACTTAATCAGTAGTGATCTGGGTTTGCGTCCCTACTCAAAAGAAATTCTCGCTAATCTAATATACGGCCCCTCTTATATCTCTCTTGAAACGGCACTCTCAAGTTATGGATTCATTCCAGAGAGAGTGACTGCCTCCACATCAATTTGCATGGGACGAGGAAAAACTTTTTCCACGCCCGTGGGTGAGTTTGAATATCACCATATCAAAGACTCTCTCTACTCAATGGGGGTGCAGCTCAAAGAAGTTTTTAAGGGGGCCTTTTGTCAATATGCTACACCCGAAAAGGCCCTGCTCGATTTTATTCATATCAAAGAAACAAAGGGTGATTTTAAAAATCAAAAAGATTACTTCGACTATATTTTAAGTTCTTATCGTTTGGATTTAAAGGCCATTGAAAACGAAGTGTCTCTAAAAAAACTGCAGCTCTTTGCCGAAAAATATCCGTTTCAACATGTGAATTGGTTTGCAAATGAACTCACGAGGAGATTAGTCAAATGAATGAGGCTGTAGAACAAATGCTTGCTAAGTATAATCCAAAATCAACAGAAGATTATACAAATGCATTAAAAGAAATACTCCAAGAAATTATTTTGCTTGGCCTTGATCGCAATGGTTTTTTTGAAAAGGTCGCGTTTTACGGTGGCACGGCTTTAAGAATCATGCACGGACTGGATCGTTTTTCTGAAGACTTGGATTTTTCCCTTTTAAAGCCAGATCCAAAATTTAAACTGGATAAATACTTTGCAGGTTTAGAGCGAGAGCTGAAAGCTTTTGGATTTGAATTTTCGCTGCAAAGGGTTGAAAAAAGCGAAGAGCGCACAACTGAGTCAGCCTTTTTAAAGGCGAGTACACAAATGCTTTTTCTAAACATTCATGGGGCTAAAGGATTTACTGAAAGTATTCAAAAGGGCCAAACTCTGAAAATTAAATTTGAAGTCGATGTCGATCCTGCTACGTCATTTGAAACAGAAATTAAAACTTTACTTTTGCCATCGCCCTACACCGTAAAGACGCTTACTTTGCCTTCATTATTTGGAGGAAAAATGCATGCAGCTCTTTTACGCAAGTGGAAAACAAGAATTAAAGGCCGCGATTTTTACGATGTTCAATGGTACATGGCTCGAGGGATTGCTGTTAAACGAAGTTACTTAGAAGAGAAAATGAAAGCCTCTGGAGCTCTTAACGAACCCCTAACGGAAAGGCTTTTGATTGATTTATTTGAAAAGCGCGTAGAATCCATTAACTGGGATAAGGCTAAAGCCGATGTGGTTGGATTCTTAAAAGATAAAAATCAAGTCCAACTTTGGTCTGCTCAGTTTTTTAAAGACATCATTCAAAAATTAAAGTTGGAATAATTGTGCTTCTGCCAATTCTCATTCTTGAGAATGATTTCACTCAAGTAGTGCACT
>JBBTEQ010000057.1:0-5225 GCA_038042235.1 Bdellovibrionota bacterium
AAAGGAACTGCTTAAGCTAAGTTTGCCGCGCTCGAAGCTGCTGGCTGCAAAATTTCAAGGTCACCTGCTGATATGGGCACAACGCTGAAGAGTATGTTGAAATAATTTTTGTTTATTGCACACAAAACCTGCGCAGTTTTTCTGAATATTTGAAATATTAAATTCGAAATTCATTTTTTTTGGCATACTACCCAAGCCATTGCCACAACTTCACACGTTGGACAGATTCCCTTATCCCGTGCGCACGAAGCGAACCACCCATTGTAAAATGATGGGTTTCTGTACGGAGTGCTATGGGTTAGATAGCAATTTGTTGTGCCAATACACCCACAGGTCCCTCCTCCGCCAACCTCAATCTCATCTGGCAAACACATTACCGTAATATTTGTAAAATACATATACGGCTCGCTCGGACGCGAGCTTGCGCTTCTAACAGTTGTTATTGCGCGACCAAACCCCGCCCATGCTGTACCATTGCAAAATTCCATATTCTTTGTAATAGAGTTATATCTTTGCTGGCCTTCATTTGCGGCATTACATACCGATGCACTGTTGCCAAATTTTACTTCGCCTGCCACATCTAGTTTTGATGCAGGAGTGTCTGTGCCCACACCAACATTACCTGCTGAATAATAAATATTGCTGGGGTTTGCGGGGCTTACTTGCCAAAGCCCGTCAGAACTGCTGCCGATTGAAAAACATTCAGTAATGCCACCAGCCGCAACACGTTTAATTTTTAAAGTAATTTTTTGTTTTATCTCTCGCGCACCCGAAACATCGCCCTCCTTACTTAAAGCAACAGTTAGGCTAACGCTCCCTTGCGTTGTATAACCCGCATCAGCAAGCCAATCTTCTATTTTAAATTCTGTGTATTTTAATAAATTGGATTTATCATTAGCACCTATAATAAAGCGATCAACGCTAGCAGAATCTTTAATTGAAGCTCTGGTAAATGGCGCGCTGGGGTTGCCTCCGCCGAAGGAGTTCAAACAGGCTGTCTTATTATTTAATAAAGTTCTGATCTCGGCCATAACTTCGCGCTGCATATCTTTAGCCTGTATTCCTCTTTGCGATTTATTTGCATTAGACACCATCGTCATAAGACCAACGCTTACTATTGCCATAAGCCCGACAGCTACTAAAACTTCAGTTATTCCCAAACCATTATTATTTTTAAAAAAATTTATTTGTACAAACATATATTGATATGGTACCCCCCCCCTCTCTAGCTGAGTACAAGGTGAAAAAGCAGCCCAGACTTCCGATATGCGGAATTTGTTCAACCTAATTATGTCGTATACCGCCCTTAGCCCGAGCCCACCGCTTGCATCTATGCCTTAAATGGAATCCTCGCTTATCATTAAACAAAAATATTTTGAACTTGTTACAAAACTCAATCAGTCTAATAAATTCAAAAATCAAGAGACTGATCTGTATTTTTTTATAGATTCGACCCGCCCCAATTATTTAAAGCTATACGCGGCTATTTCTGACAATCAGAAGATTGTTCTTTGTTATAAGTACAAACAGTCACAGTGGCTGGCTTCGCAATATAGTCAATTTCCGAGTTTAGAAATATTTATTGCGCGGCTGCTTCTTTTCAAAGAAGCCCAACCTGATTTAACCAACCACATTAAATCACATGTTTTCAAGCTTACGAACTAGAGCTGCCATTTCTAATTTCATTTGTAGCGGACAATGCTTGAAATAGCCCGTAAAGTCATGCTCGTATATCTCGTCAGTTACCATGTTCGTCCGAAAACGAAAATAATTGTCTTCATAGTATAATATTTCCTGGCCCAATTCATTCTCATGAATATGGGCGACAGGGAGTTCTGCTTTATGCTTAGTGACTAAATACTCTTCAATTTTATCTGAATTCTCTTTCTCAAAAAAAATAATTTCAAATTCTGACTCGCTTTTATAATCAAAAAAAACATAGTCGATGTTCCAAGGCCAAACCAGATTTTTAAGAGCTTCTATATTTTTTAAACTCTGTTCGTAAGTCATCCTTATTTATCGGCATTTTGTCTAGGTTTATTCCTTGATTTAAGTCCAGAAAAGTAGACAAAACCTATTAAATTTTAATCTGAAAGTCGAATTTCGGACGCGCTTTTGCTCTTACTGCTTTTAAGTGTCGATTGAACTAGGGCTCAAGTTTGCATTTTCATCCTTAAATGGAATCCTCGCTTATCATTAAATATGAATATTTCGAACTTGTTAAAAAGCTTAACCAATCTAATAAACTCAAAAATCAAGAAACTGATCTGTATTTTTATATAGATTCGGCTGATGCAGATCATTTAAAATTATTTGCGGCTATTTCTGCATCACAAAAAATATTACTGTGTCACAAAAATCACGGGTCCAATTGGACCGAGTCTGGTTTCAGTAAATATCCAAACCTAGAGAGCCATATTGCTGAATTATTGCGGAAATCCAACGCCTGGGAGGATTTAACAAATTATATTAAGTCACATGTTTTCGAGCTTCCTGACTAAGGCTGCAATTTCTAACTTCATTTGAGCGGGGCAATATCTAAGTTGTCCTGAAATGTAGAGCATAATCATGTTGTCTGTCGTTAAATTGTATTCATAGGTAACTATTTTATCTACATAGTATAGTATTTCCTGCCCGCGCTTGTTTTCGTGGATATGCGCCAAAGGCAGCTTTGCATTCCACTTGAGCGGCAAATATTCTTCAATTTTATCTGAATTTTCTTTGTCAAAAAAAATGATTTCAAATTCAGACTCAGTTTTAAAATCAAAAAAAACATAATCAATATCCCACGGCCAAACCAGGCTTTTAAGAATTTCTATGTTTTTTAAGCTCTGCTCGTAAGTCATGCCTATTTATCGGCATTTTGTCGGGGCTTATTGCTTGATTTAAGTCCAGAAAAGAATACTTTGACCTGGGATTGGGCGCGGTTTAAACCTGATTCTATGTCTCAGAAGCTTTACCTAACTGGATCAAAAAATATAAAGGACCTGCTAATACGTGCCTTGTCACAAAAGAACATCAAAAATTTAAAAATTTTGGACTTTCCTGCGGGATCTGGTTTTACCTCAAATTATTTGCAAGAGCGCGGGGCGGTTATTACAGCGTGGGATATGTTCCCCGAGTTTTTTAAATCTGAAAAACTCAGTTGTGGGGCCGCTGACTTGCAGCAAACATTTCCCGCCGAAAATAACAAATTTGATATGGCGATTTTTCAAGAGGGTGTTGAACACTTGCCAAACCAACTTTATGCTCTGAAAGAGTTTCACCGTGTCTTGAAAGAAGAGGGGGTTTTGTTTGTTACAACACCGAACTATTCTAACCTTAGATCTCGGCTTGCTTATCTGTTATTTGAATCAGAAACTCCAAAAATTATGCCCCCCAATGAGTTAGAATCACTTTGGTTCGGAAAAGATAATCGCATTTATATGGGACATGTTTTTTCTATTGGTATTATGCGCTTACGGATGTTGGCGACGCTTGCGGGTTTCAGAATTAGCAGGATTCATCCTTCGAGAATCAATTGGACTTCATTTGCTTTAAGTATTTTATTTTACCCTTTAATTCTGCTACAAAGCTTTAAAACCTACTCGCGAGCCAAAAGAAAACTCAAAATTGAGGATAATATACAAAAAAAGCTTATTTTGTTTGAACTTCTAAAGTTGAACCTGCACCCTGGTGTTTTAATGGGTGGACATTTAATTGTTGAGTTTAAACGACTGCCTACGCCTTATACGCCCAATCTTGAGCACTTAAGTGTCTCAGAAACCTAATTTAAGAATAATTTGACCTATTCTTGCTCACAGTTTAAACCTATTTTAGCAATTTTATTACTTAAAGGAGATCACAATGGCAACAGAAAGAACATTTTCAATTATCAAACCTAACGCAGTTAAAAAAAATGTAATGGGTGATATTATTACTAAGTTTGAAACTAGCGGATTAAAAATCGCAGCTGCTAGGCTAACAGTGCTTTCTAAAGAAAAATGTGAATTATTTTACGCAGAACACAAAGAGCGTCCGTTCTTTGGCGAGCTCGTAAGCTTTATGACTTCTGGTCCTGTAATGCTAATGTGCTTAGCTGGCGAAAACGCTGTATTAAAAAACCGTGAAATCATGGGCGCAACCGATCCTAAAAAAGCCGCCCCAGGTTCTATCCGCGCTAAACACGGAGACTCTATGGGCGAAAATGCAGTTCATGGCTCTGACTCTATCGCTTCAGCCGAACGCGAGCTGGCGATCTTTTTTGATAAGCATGAATTAGTAAACATGTAAAAACATGAAATCCCTTTTGCACTCCGAACATGTGGTTAATATTGAAAAACTCGTGGTCGGCGGTAATGGTTTGGCTCGCATTCAGTTTCAAAACAGATCGCTTGTTGTTTTTGTTCCGCTTGCGGCGCCAAATGAAAAAGTAAAAATTAAAATCATACATATTGAAAAAAATCATCTGCTCGCTGAAATAACTGAAATTATTGAGCCGTCTCTAGCCCGCCGCGAGCCCCCCTGCGAATACTTTAAACCTTGCGGCGGTTGCTGTTGGCAGCACATTACCGAAACTGAGCAAATACGACAAAAAGAGCAGATTTTAACTGACCTATTAAACAAATTTGTACCACAGGCTCTGTTTGAACTGCTTCCGACCATTGCATCAGAAAAAAACTTCAACTACCGAAATCGAATTCAACTCAAGCAATTCGGTCAAGAACTCGGCTACTTCAAGAAATCCAGCCATCAAATTGTTGATATCTCAAAATGTCTTATTGCTGAAAATGAAATTTCCGAACAAATACCAAAAATCAAAGCGCAGCTGCGGCCTGCGGATGAGGTAAAAAAGTTCGAGTTTAGAATCAATCACTTGGGTCAATTTGAACATTATCCAATCGGTAATGACGGCGAAGGCCTGTCTTTTTCTCAAGTCAATACTAACGTAAATGAAAAGTTAGTTTTAAAGGTTGTTGAGCTTGTGGCGCTCACAAATCCTAGCTTTTTAACTGAACTATATGCTGGCGCCGGCAATTTTACTTTTCCACTTCTCTCAGGGTTGCAAAATCTATCCATCGAAAGTGCCGAATTAAATTCGAAATTGACGGCTTACACCACTAAAAAACTAACTGAATTAAAACTGCAAAAAAGGCTTTTTGCGTTTACAGCAGATTGTGAGTCTTTCTGCAACAGAAGGCCCTTATCTAAGGAGTTTGTTCTGCTCGACCCACCGCGATCAGGGT
>JBBTEQ010000058.1:0-8405 GCA_038042235.1 Bdellovibrionota bacterium
AGAAGTTAGTATGACCGGACAAGAAATAGAAAATTTAAATGAGATTGATTCAAAGCACAGGCGTCCTGATTATCTTTTGTGCGCTAAATCGAAATCTCTAGTATTTATTGATGCTAAGAAAATGGGATTAGAAATTAAAGATAGTAAAAAGGCCGCATTTCAAATTCGTTCATACGGTTGGTCGGCGGGCCATTCGTATGCAATTTTGACAAACTTCAAGGAGTTTGCAATTTACGACTGTAGATTTAAGCCGAATAAGGAACAAGAAGCGAACGTTGCAAGAGTATTATATTTAACCTACGATAAATTCCTAGATAATTTCGCGCCGATTTACTCTCACTTAGACAAAGACTTTGTTTTAAGCGGTCAGGCCTTTGACAGATATAAACTTGAAGACCGTCCAGGCGGAACCCTGACGCTAGATGAGGACTTTTCTGAGCACATACGGGCTTGGCGATTAAAATTTGCTAATAGTATTTATTTGCCGAGTAAAACCAACTCGATAGAGTTTATTTCTGAGCACACACAGCTATTTATCGACAGAGTAATCTTTTGTAGAGTCGCCGAGGGTCTAAGAATAACGGAGAAGGATACTTTACTAAATATCGTAAGTGCGCCGACATCTTGGAAAAAATTAAAAGAATTTTTTTCAGAGGAATGTTCTGAAAAATTCGGTGGACTATTATTTGGTGATAAAAAACTTTTCGATCAGATAACTTTCTCTGATAATTTAATAAAAGAATTCATATCGACACTTTACTATCCCAATCCATACAGATTTGATGTCATTACTCCGGTTTTGCTAGGTAATATTTACGAAAGATATTTAGGCAGGAAGCTAGATTTAAAAGATGGAAAAGTAATTGATGACTTTAAAGAAGAATATCAAAAAACTAAAGGCGCCGTTTATACTCCCGACTATATAGTTTGTGCCATTTGCGAAAAAGCGCTAGGGCCTATTTCTGAAAATCGAACTTTTTCGAAAATTAAAGAACTAGAAATTCTGGATCCATCTTGTGGGAGTGGATCTTTTCTTTTAGGCGTATTTGACTTCATTTCAGAAAAGGCAAATCATGCCTTTTCTTCAGGGAATTTAAAAGAAGCTGAGAAGAAATATTTTTGGGTTAATCCGCGTTCCGGAAAATCACAATTGCGTGTATTTGCTAAACGAGAAATAATTAATAAATGCATTTTTGGTGTTGATATAGATCCGCAAGCCGTAGAAGTTGCAAGATTATCTTTATCATTGAAAGCACTGGAGTCAGCTTCGTTAGAGCCAATAGCCCTAAGAGAGCTAGGCCTGCTAGATTCTTTGGTTTTAGATGGAATTGGCAATAATATAAAATTAGGTAACTCGCTGGTAGATTCTAGAATTTTTCAGTTTATCGAGGGTCTTCGTAGCGATGTAGAAACAGTAAAAAAACTTAAGCCATTTGATTGGGAAAATGAAAAGAATTTTGCCGTAGTTATGAAAAAGGGTGGGTTTGATGCCGTAGTTGGCAATCCACCTTATATTGAGATTAAACATTACAAGAAGAATTCTCCAGCAATGCATAAATATCTTTCCGAGTCTAAGCATTATGGATCATGTGGGTCGGGAAAAACAGATATTTCAATGCCATTTATTGAGAGAAGTCTTCAGTTATTGAAGCCAAATGGGAGATTAGGGTTTATAATCCAATCTAGATTTTTCAAAACGGACTATGGTGATAGTTCTAGAGGAATGTTGTCGGATTCTGGCAACATAGAGGAAATCGTAGATTTTGGTGCTTTGAAGGTTTTTGAAAAGAGAACTACTTACACTTGTATTATAATTCTCAGTAAATCAAATCTGAAACAATTAAACTATGTCAAAATAGATAATCTTAGTCAGATTGAGGCAAAGTTAGCCGCCAATCGAAAATTTAATTTGCTATCGTTTAAAACTTTAAACCGTCTTGGAAATGAGCCATGGTTTTTTGTCCATCCGGATCTTAAGGCTTTGCGAAAAGGGATCTCAGATAAGTGTGGAACAATTAAAGATTTTGGCAACAAACTTTCTATTAATGTCGGTCTACAAGTGCTCTATAAAAAGTATTACTTTATACGTGGAAATATAAAAGGAAATCGTATTGTAGGACAAAATTATGCTGGCTTACCAATTAGCATTGAAAAATCATCTTGCCGACCCCTGGCGGTGAATCGAAATTTCTATCCTTTTAAAATTTTAGATAAGGATAACTTTGCACTGTTTCCATATAACATAAAGCTAAATGTAAAGAAGGACGGTCTCGTTATTAGTAATTTAGAATGTGCTCCCTTGGACTTTAGCAGCTTTTGCACTGAGTACCCTGTCGCTGGAGAATATTTAAAAACCTCCAAGAAATCGATTCAAGATAAAGTTGAAACTCTATCCGGCTCAAAATGGCATTTGTATACATACGAAAAAAACCATTGCTTGCAGAGTTTACCCAAAATTTTAATTCCCTCTACATGTAAAGATACAACGGCGACCGTTGATATTGATGGTGAGTTCTATCAAGATAACGTTCGCGTGAATTCCATAGTAATAGAGGGAGCGCACATAAATCATTATAAGGCCATTGCTACGGTCTTTAACTCTAAAATCTTTGACTGCCTTGCTAAGATTACGGCTGAATCGCTTGATAACGGATACACACAGTTAAATAAGCAATTTATTTTGCCAGTCCCGCTACCGGTTAAAAGTATTCTAAATGATGATAAATTAGTAACACAGTTGGCTAGTATTTATGATGAAATGCAAAATCTAACGAATTGTTATGCTAAATCGACAGATAAAGAATCTAAAGAAGCTGTAAGTTCTTCTTTAAATGCAGCAGAGAGCGCATTAAATGAGGTGGTAAATTTGCGCGTCTACAAACTTACGTCGAAGCAAATAGAAACTTTAGAAACTTATTGCAATAGATCGCCGATAGAATCATATATTGATCATACTTTAAATGATATAAGTGAGTTGGATTTTGTAGAAGACACAGTGGCAGGATAAAATTTTATAGTTATAAAGTTTTATCTGGAGCAGAAGTTTTTTTCTTGTCCATTGAATCAGAAGATAAAAGAACTTTAAATTGCGTATCACTTAGGCCGAGCATTTTTTTGAACTTCTCTGCCCATGTCAGATCACTATCAATTGCTTTCTTGAGAATTCTGGCTGTACGGGCCTCTGGAATATCTTCTACGATAAGACGAGCATATCGTGTTTCCTCGGCTGCAATATTTATAACATTAAGAATTGCTCTACTTTTTGGTACAAATCTTAATAAATCGAATGCTAATTCCGAGTTGCGCGCGCAAGCTAAGATATTAGGCTTAGTTTGGAGTCCAGTAATTGAGGAAATCAATCTGATAGCTTCAGAGTAGCTCTTCTTGTCTATTGCATTTTTCAGTAACATTTCTGGTGTCATAGATCTATTCTCGGTTAATAATAAATCCATATGCAATCCTAATGCTCTACCTAATGGAAAGTTTAAGACCAAAGGCTGTCTCCTTTACGGATTAAATCCGGATAATTTCGGATCACGATCAATCAGAACTATTATGGGCATTACAAAACCCAGTCATCAATTTACCTTCTAACATGCTGCATTTTCTTAAATTTGCTCTAATTTTAGCATGTCGACTTTTGGAAACTGCCCATAAGGTAGCAAACAGGAAGTGCCGAATACTCGGTTAGCACATTAAAATTTTAGCTCTGTAGTCTCGCAAGCCCCGTTTTTCTGGGGGGATTGGTATTTGTTTTTAAAAAATATCTTTGCTTGAGCCAGCAGATAGTAATTTAATTAATTCTGAGTTAACAAAATGGCTTAATAGGTTGTGGGTTGTTGAGTTCGAAAAATAACAACTCTGTTTCTTGCCTTATGGTTCTATTAAATAATTTTATAGATGGACTCAGATCTTCAATTTCGGTAAATACCTTTTGATCGTAACAAAATACCGCGTATAAGTATTTTGAACGATTTGTGATTTGATTACATTTATTTGATGTAATCATAACGATATCAATATTTTTATCATGACATTCGACATTGATATAATTACGATATTTTTTGCTGCCTATCCTATATCTACAGATAGTTTCTTTACCTGATTTATAATCGGCTAAATCTAAAACTAAGTGATAGCCGTTTATGGGCCTGTATTTAGGAATGATCTCTTTGAAGGTTTTCATTTCTTGATCAAATTGGGTCATGAATTACTTATCGACAAGCTTTGTAATAAAAATAACTAAACTTAGGACTAGGACGTTAGCCCGAAAAATGCATAAAGCGAAACTGGGCATCCCAGCTTCGCTTTATGAGCACTTGAACCTTCAATTATGATCGGAGGTTCCGAATGCCGAATTTATCTATATCCCCATATAGACAGTTTCGACGTTTTTTAAAAGTTGCTAAAGTGGTCTTGAGTCTAGTTTTGAGTCTAGTTTTGCTGGCTCTTAAGATGCTTAAGTACTTTTTAGACCAAAGTTCTTAGTTATCCTCGCCTGTTGGTTTGCCAACGTTTACAAGGGCCATGGAATGGACTTAAAATCCAGGGTTCACTAGTTCAAGGATAGTGTGTGCTGGGTGCTTGCTTTTTTGTAATATATGCTGCGAGTATGAGCTTAGAAAAAAGCTTTTAAGCCAAGCAAAGCTGATCCAATGGTGCCGGAGGTGGTTTCAGAATCGGCTCCGCTAGTAACTTTAAGTGAAGTGGTTACTGATCGGCCTACGTATTCAATTACAATGTCATCATCAACATACCAGCCTAAACCAAAATAACCTCCGAATCCATTTTCAATACTTGCCGTTCCGGTGGAGCCAGGAGCCGGGGTGAATGTGGTGAGCCCATAGGTTAAACCTACAGGGACATAAAAAATATCCCAGCGATAAGCGGCGCCCAAATGTAAAAAATGGCTTTGATATTTTGCAGTGGCGCCTCCGCTAAGAGGTATAATTATGCCATTAGCAACTAATTTAGTAAGGGTTCGTTCAGTTTCGTATTCAAAACCACTCATTATGCCCCAATTATTTTTGTTTAGTTTTCTAAGATCTAAAGCGATAGAAGTGGCTGATGAAAACTCGAAATAATAAGTTATTTTGTAAGGGGTGCCTGATGATACGCCAGATCCAGAAAGATTTACTAAATAATTAATGCTATAACCAAAACCAACACCCAACTTCCAGTTGCTGCTGCTTGACGCTGAAAAACTAATTTGTGAAAAGATAAAAATCATAAAAGAAAAAATAAATTTCATCTACACCTCTTGAGCAGTTTTAACGGCATTGGGTATAAGCTCAATCAACTTACGCATTATTTAAAGGTTTAACGACGATGGTCTGGTATGATTCAAGTTGATTACTTATAAACAACAACATCATTAATATCAAAACGAACTTTTCTCGTATGCTGGTATTTATCATCTGTAGTTCTATAGCCGCAAGCAATAGCCGCTGCGGTTTTGTATCCCGAGCCTGCGAGCTCAAGTACTTTATCGTAACCGGCAGGGTCGATACCCTCCATTGGGAGTGTATCGATTTCCATTAGCGATGCAGTGGTAAGAAAAGTTCCCATCGCAATGTAAGTCTGCTTTTGTGCCCAGTGACTGATCTCTGCGGCGCGTGGTCCATTAATAAGATCGTTCACCACTGTGCTTTTATATTTTTCTAAAGTGCTTACATCAATTCCACGTATTTTTGCCATCTGCTCGATATGCTTGTTTATATGCGTTTCATCCATTTTTTCTTTGTAAGTTATAACAACAATATGTGAAGCATCTACTATTGGCGTTTGGCCCCAAGAAAGTGGCAATAATTTTTTTCGCAATTCGAGGTTTTGCACCACGATGAATTTCCAGGGTTGTAAACCATAAGACGAAGGGGAGAGCCTAAGACTTTCGGCTAAAATATTCCAGTCGGCTTCGCGGATTTTTTTAGTGGAGTCAAATTTTTTGCAAGCATAGCGCCAGTTCATCTGGTTGTGTAATATTTCGTTATCAACTCGCGACATCTCGGACTCCTTAAAAATTCTGCTTACTTAATTATTTTATTTAACTGTAAATGCGGAACTTGCAAAATTTGATTTGGTAAACATTGCCTCATTGTTTGTATTAATGGCGGCCACTCTCCAAAAGTATTGCGTGTTCGAGGTTGGATTAGTAAATTCAAACGAAGTTGTTTTTACAAAGTGTTCATCTATGACGAGCCATTTAAAATTTGGATCTGTTGCGATTTGCACATGGTAGGCATTGGCGCCCGTGGCAGCCTTCCATTCAAGTTTCGCTGGGCCAGAAAGTTTAGACAAAAATTTTGGTGAGCTGAGTTCAACAGTTGTTGGAGTTGTTGTTAATTCTGTTAGTGGTTGTTTTTCTGGAAATAATGAGTTCATAGAAGCCGAAAGGTCTTTATGGCTGGTTATAGGTGCACATTTTTGAGTGTCATTAGCAGCAGTACATGAGGCCGTTGGTTCACTGGCCATACTTTGTAAAGCAAAGCTTATAAAAAAAATGAGACAAGTAGCGTGTAGGTATTTCATAAAATACTCCTTACTGTGAGTTAGTTTGTGGTAAGGCTTACTTTTAAAGGCACAGAGCGTATTTAGCAAGAGGCTTTCATTTCGTCAGTTGTATTTTAAAGTCAGTTTTGCTAATACATTTAGCAGGGGTCTTGCAGATGACCGCTGCTCAATTTGTTTACTCAAGCTGAGGAGAGGAAAGTCCGAGCTTCATTGAGCAACACAGGGGGTAACGCCCCTCCGCCGCAAGGTGCGGAACAGTGGAACAGAAAGAATATCCGGGGCATTGAGCTTTAAATCGGGAACGGGAGATTTTTAGGGAGCCGCCGGAGTGAAAACAGCCAAACTCTGTGTGAAGCAAGATCAAATAGGGAAGCAAAAGCTGAGGCTTCATCAGGATTTTATCTTGCTGAAACCAAAAACTTTAAAGAACGGCTCGTTCGAGGCTTTCGGGTAAGATCGCTTGAGCGTTTAAGTAATTAAACGCCTAGAGGAATGGTCGTCAAAAGTCCAAAAGAGATCGTGGTAATCTTGGACTGGAACAGAACTCGGCTTATCGCAAGACCCCGCCACCTTTTATATTGCTCATGCGGCTTTTTTTTCAAATTCGACCTTATAGGTAACGCTTGGTAAGTGCACTTCTATTGCATTATAGTTGAAGATTAGTCGTGGAGCTTTTGTTTTTCGACCATTTTCAGTCTCTTCAAATTTGATAAAACCGTGCCCGGCCAATAGTTCGCAGTCGCGGGCCACGTTCTGTTGGGCTCGATTAAGCATTTTAGCAAGTTGATAGATTGAAGTTGGATTGTATTTATGAATGGTCGCAATAATTGTATATTTCTGATCACTCATAAATTGTTGATAAGACTCGACCGATGCCCAAATTAAAGTGTCTTTTGGTTGAGCAATTGGCTTTCGGTTTTTGAGAACTTCCTTAAGTTCTTTGCGGCTGCGGGCGCTAAAGTCATCAATTGATTCAAAGGTGATCTTAAGTGGCCTAATTTTCATAACTCAATATCTCCTTAACTAAATCCCAGAATTTAAGTAGGGCTTCCAAATAGTTGCTGGTTTCCAGCCTAAGTCTTTTATTCTTTTCTTTCGGAAGATTAGCATGAACGTGAAAGCCAAAGGGGGCGTGGTTGTCAACAATTAGCCGTGGAACTTTATTTAACACGTCAATAAGTATAAATCTCGCCTTCACTCCCTCTGGATACTTTTGGTTAAGACTAACTTCAAAAACCTTCAGTTCAACCCGATAGCGCTCGGAAATATTGAATGCACTATTCAGCAAAAGATTAGCTTTCGTCATTTAGTATACCAGCCTATATACATCAACGCAATGTATATTAAATGATATGTGTTATATGTAAAATTTAATAGAAATCCCATACAAGCTTGAATATGCAATTGTAGAGTAAGGCTTTAATTGTTTATATAAGCTGGCGTAGTTCGAAAAACAAAAACCGGTCCGAATTTCGAATTACAGGTGTCAGTTTTAAGGTTGCACCCAACTCAGTCATATATTACGATCGTAATATATGTTCTTGCCTGACCATAAAAAACAGCAAAAAATTGAATCTAAAGAGCGCATTTTAAATGTGGCCTCAAGACTTTTTAAAAAAAATGGGTTTTCTTCTACTGGTATAGATCAGGTCATGGCAGAAGCTGGACTAACCTCTGGGGGATTTTATGCTCATTTTGAATCTAAAACAGATCTGCTAGAGCAGGTGATCGAACATTCGTTTAAATTTTCTAAACAGCTTTTAATGAAAGACATCGAGCATTTGCCCGCAGAAGAAAAAATACAAACTGTAATGAGTCGGTACGTCAGTATTTTACATCGAGATTTACCTGAAAAAGGCTGTATTATCCCATCTTTAGCTTCAGAGATTTATCGT
>JBBTEQ010000058.1:8415-8776 GCA_038042235.1 Bdellovibrionota bacterium
TTATCGTGGTACAAAAAAATCTAATCAACTGGTTGGTGAGCACATAAATATGTGGTCCGATTTTTTAACAGAACACCTGGCCGGTGAGTATTCAGAAATTGAAAAAAAACAAATGGCGCTGAAAATGATTTCGCAAGCGGTAGGTGCTGTTTTATTATCCAGAATGCTTAAGGAAACTGAGCTGTCGGGGGAAATTATTGATGCGGCAACGCCGACTATTGTCTAGATAAAAGAATTTTAAACAAAAATGACTTAATTAATAATGAATAAGTGACCATGATGTAACGGCTTACTCAATATATAATTAAGGAGAATATATGAAAAAGTTTTTATTTTTAGTACCTCTAATGGCGGGCCTAGC
>JBBTEQ010000059.1:0-6185 GCA_038042235.1 Bdellovibrionota bacterium
ATGGAAAGCTCATTAAGCGACCGTTTATGATTACTGATAAAACAGGGGTTGTGGGCTTTAGACCTGAAAGCTTAGCAAAGCTAATTTAGTTAAATTTAATATTAATAGTGCGGCGGCTTTTCATTGGCCGGTCTGATTTCAGAATCCTCAGTTTTAATTTCTTTTAACTCTTTAATTTTTTTTTCGAGCTTATCAATAGTTGTCTGCTGCTCGTAAAGAACCTGATGCAGTTCTTCAAGTAAACGTTCTTGGTGCAGGATTTTAGATTCGATATTAATAAAGCGTTCCTCGTTCATAGTCGTCATACCGAATACGCTACAGCCGTTATATCTGACATCGTAACTAAACCTGGGCGCGAAAGTAATACAGAGTGAATGGCATTTAATGTAATGGCACAGGTTGCAACATCACCATTAATGCCGCCATCGATGCTTGAGCGAATCATGGGATCGCCGCTAATTTGAATTGTATCATAAGATGTCTCTTCGCCAACTGCGGCCCTAAAATGTAGTGTGATCACTTCACGCTTTCCGATAAAGCCGCGGCCAATTTGTTCAACTCCGCAAGCCATGCCGGCAGCAATTGGCTTATAACCGCTCAAGATTTCGGTTTTGGCAATGACCGGGTTTAAAGATTCTGTTTTTTTAGTCAGTTTCCAACCCATTCGAGCCGCGATTAAATCTACAGACTCTGGCAGTCCCACGTGACGTAGTGTGCCCTCTTTTTCTTTTTTGTTAAATTCCCCTAAAGTTAAGCCAGCGCCGATTTTTTGTTGAAAAGGAACTCTTCTGACTGAGGCATTTTGCACGCGCCAAATCTGAATGGAGTCTACTTTTTTACTGACGGCGGTCATAACAGTGGGAAGATAATCCATTAAATAGCCTGGGTTTACTCCGGTACCAAGCAAAGCAATTTTATGTTTTTTGCAGAGCTTATCTAGTTTTTTTGCCAGAGCCGTTTGAGTACTCCATGGAAACGAAAGCTCTTCACAGGTCGAAACAATTGATAAACCTTCTTTAGCAATTTCAGCAACAAGCCCTTCAAGTTTTTTAAGGCTTGAAACTGTTGTAACAACAGCGATATCGGGCTTTTGGGTTTTAAGGTTTTTTTTAAGAGCTTCTTTAACACTAGGGGATATTGTTACCCCAATTTTTTTTAATCCACAGACCTCACCTAAATCTTTGCCGATCAAACTAGGCGAGCTATCAACTGCAGCGACGATTTTAAAGCCGCGTTCTATTGCAAATTGTACGGTTTTTTGTCCTAATGGCCCAAGTCCTATTTGAAGGATTTTTGTCATTTAGATCTCCTCTAGTGTTCCAAAGTAATTTACCAATATATAGTCTGTAATATATGCCATAATTTTTGATTGTTTGCAGTTAAAATAAAGTAATTTTTTGAAAAAAATACTCAAATTCCAGGGGCTTGGCCTCGAGTTTATTTAGCGACTTGTCAGGTAATTCAAAACGATATATTAAGTTAGCGAATCAGTGCGAATCTTAGCAATCTTAATCAAAGGCCCTATATGAAAAAAATGATCGTAGCATTAGTCATGACTCTTACTGTAACTGCCAATGCGGGTTTTTTTGATTTTTTTGACTATAGCCATTTTTTAAAAGCAGCGATGGTATTTTCTGAGGGCTTAAATGTAAATTTAGAAAAACTCAGACTTAAGCAGCAACAAATTATGGATATTAAGGAGCAATTAGATATTGCTTGCGATGTGACTGAGACTATGAACCCAAGTCTTTTAGCGTTAAATGAATTGCTAACGGCATACCAAGTAAACGAGAATTTTTGTGCGCCTGTTACAAAAGTTATTAAACTACAGTCTGATATTCTGACTCGTTGTCATGAGTACTATTCAAAGCCAGTTCCGGAAAATGCTAAATACATTGTTGGTAAATTTGTGTTTAGTATTTTTCAATCGAAGTTGATTTTAACAAAATGTTTTCCGATTATTGGTCAAATTAAATTTCCAGTACTGCCTGAATAAGTATACATGAATAAGGGGCTTTTTTGCCTCTTGTTAGTACAATAACACTACAAAATACATATTTAGATATTTAGCCCAACAAGTCAGAGCTTTGCTAGCGCAAAGTAGTTTTGTAATGTCGTCAGATGATTAAAAAATATTTTCTAGTAATTGTGTTATTTCTTACAGCATGTGCAAGCACAACTGAAGAAGGCTCTGTGGGTGTGGGGCGAAAACAATTGATGTTGATGCCAGCTGAGCAAATAGAAGCTGAGGCTGCAAAAGGTTATGAACAAATTAAGTCCGATGCAAAAGCAAAACGTATATTAAATGTTAATGCGGCCCAAGTATTAAGAGTACAGACGATTGCTAACCGACTAACTCCGCTTACAGGAACTTTTAGAGGTGATGCTCTGAAATGGAATTGGGAAGTTAATGTGATCACCTCTAAAGAACTCAATGCTTGGTGTATGCCTGGTGGAAAAATGATGTTCTACACTGGAATCATTGAACAACTCAAATTAACTGATGCTGAAATTGCAGCGATCATGGGCCACGAGATTGCCCATGCCTTACGTGAACATGGACGCGAGAGATACTCTCAGGAAATGGCAAAACAAATTGGAGCTTCACTACTTGTGATGAGCGGACTTGTTGATGAAAAATACGTGAAGCTAGGCTTAGTGGCCACTGTATTTCTTGCTTTAAAATATGGTCGTGACCAAGAATCTGAAGCTGACACCCTAGGTTTAGAGCTTATGGCGCGTGCGGGGTTTAACCCTGAAGAAGCTGTCACCCTATGGCAAAAAATGGGTGTAGCATCAGGTGGATCTAAGTCACCAGATTGGCTTTCAACGCATCCATCAGGCGATAAACGAATAAATGATATCACTGCATTACTGCCAAGGGTTATACCGCTGTATCAAGCGGCTAAGAAATAGTAATTACTCTGCGATGCAGGTCAGCTCATTGCCACCAAAACCATGTACTGTCGTTGTGAGTGTTCCCTGTGATCCAGCTGATTTAATAACTTCAAGTGACTGTGGCATAACTTCGGCACCCATTCCGGTCTTATTATCAGCCGAGATATTTAAAACAGAGGATCCGGTTCTTATTTGATTTGAATAATTTGTTACTTGAGATTTTCGACCAAAGCTAAATTGTGCAGCATTACCATCCGCCTGAACAGTAATTTGAAGTCTTTGGTTAGCTATTGAAGTGGCCGGAAAAGGTCCATTTAGATCTAATTTAGAGTTATTAGCAACAGTTATAGAGCAATCCTCTGCATTTTCTGTTTGGCCAATAAGTGTGATGGTTTTATTTTCTCCAAATTTCATATCATATCGACTCAAAATCGCTTGGGCTTGTTCGTCAAACTTCGGGGCACCAGCAAAAGCCTGTGGGTTGAAAGTTAAGCTAAAAGTTAAAAATGTAAAAAGCGTCATTAAGTTAGATTTGTTCATATAAAATCTCCTTAGCTCTATAATATGCCAAGGGCATGCCAGAATTATAAATACGTATAAATATCTGAAATTAGTACGCTTTTCTTAAAAGCGTTTCAGCTTGAGACAGAGAATATATGTTGATTAGGTGCCGGAGTTACAAAAAATGCTAACAGGGAACTTAAAACAAAACTTCTTTTTGGCTTGAGTTTCCTAGATCCATTGCCATCACTAAAGCTATTTTTGAAAAAACTAAGGCGTGATCAAAATTCATCACGGATGAAATTACATCTTTATCGGTGTGAATATATTTAAAGATAGATTTAAATTTAGCCTCGGTCGGCATCAAAGTAGGGTAGCCATTGCGAAACCAAGAGGCGTGATCGCTGCAACCATAACCACACTTATCATCTAAAATTTCGACATTGAGATAGGTTGTATTGATGGCCTTTAAATAGTCGCGTAACCATGCACTGGTAAAGTCATTGATGCTGGTGATTCTAAATACGCCATCACCTGGAAACATCGTCATATCTAATTGCAGAACAGAGATCACATTTTTACTTTGAGCCTTATAGCTGGCTGCAATTTCGGCTGAGCCTAAAAGCCCAGATTCTTCTCCGGCATACCAGAAAAACTCAACAGTACGTTGTGGTTGGGCTTGGGTGATTAAAATACGAAGGGCTTCAAGTAAGCTGGCAGATCCGGATGCATTATCGTCTGCGCCTGGAGCCAGTTTTGATCCACCGCCAAAGCCGCCGCCACTTATCGAATCTAAATGCCCACCTAAAATAACATATTCATCCGGTTTGGTGCTGCCTTTAATTGTAACACGAATTGATTTTTGCGGTGTTTTATTGTGCGAAATTAAATCGACAGTTACGGGGTAGGCTGCAGTTGCAACCAAAGCTTTTATTTTTTCTGAAAAATCATCGACGTGAAGATTAGGAGTGTTGCCTTTATTAAAACGAGTGGGGAAGGCCGAAAGGTAAGTAACTGTAGCTTTGATATTATCAGGTTTTAAGTTTTTCAAGGCCTCAGTAATAAGTGGGTTCTCAGCAACTTCGATGCTGTTTTTAGCTAACATTTCATAGTTTTGGTTTTTGCTTTGAATCTGATTCATAAATGCAAAATTATTTGCGACTGTAGAAATATTTTGAGGAATTTCATCTAAAGCTTCGTAGTTACCACAGCGACCTTGCTCATGTGCAAGTGCAGATATTCGCGCTTCCATTTTTCCGGTAATGATGGCGTAACCGACGTTAAGATTCTGGTCAGCATATAATACAGGAACATTGGCTTTTTTTAATATATCAAGATCGGCGTAAACGGCTGTGATCGAATTTGGATCCACATTCGAGATGTGCGAAAAAACATTTTGAGAGATGATCAGTGTAATGATTAAGATGATGTTTTTCATGTTGGAACCCCTCTTTTAGTTGTTACAAGACTACCGCATTATGAATAAATTTCATTTAATGTTCATAATTGGTTTGGGATTCAGCTAAAATGTGGACCTAGGTCCAGTAAATTTTGATATTGTCGGCACTAGTTTAGCCGTTGTTTATTTATTTAATTTAGCTAGTTATTTTTCCGATAGGTTGAAGATGAACAATGCTTTTAAAAATACAACAGAAGATTTAAAATTAAATTACTTTTCGCTGAACGAAAACGAGCGTCATAGTGCTTTATTAAAACTGTCCAATCTGAACACCAACGAGGCCTCACGTGAGTTGATTCAGATTTTTTATAACTGCCGATGGCGCGAAACTAAATTGTTTATTATCAAAAATATTGTCAGGTGTGGAAATCAACGAACTCTCGAATTTTTGATTGATCAGATACCTAATTTGATCGTTCATTCGTATGATATTCCGCTAGCTGAGCAAGCCATTAAGTCGTTGGGACTTATAGATAATATACTGGCAAGAAAGTTTCTAGTACAACTTTATAAAAATGGTGCAGAACTTCTAAAACCGGCGGTGGTGCTCGCGCTAACCGAGGCCCGTGAAAGAAATCTTGTATTACAATTTGTTACTGATTTAGAAGAAGCGTTTAAGTATCAAAAACATTACTTAGCAAAAAATTTGATTTATGCCCTTGGTGAATTAAAATGTAAAGAGGCCAGAACCACATTAATTGACATTATTCATCTTTCTGAGTTTAAGGATTTAGCACTCTCGGGATTGATGGCGCTGGGTAAAATTACTCGAGATATGACAGATATCAGTCAATTTGAAAAGAAATTTATCGGGGACACCTTTGAGAATCAGATTTATCAGAACGTAAAAAATCAAGTCATGCTTCGTTCTAACTGGAAAGCCGAAGATTATTTACAAAAAATTTTTGAAACGAAAACATATCATGCGGCAATGCCACTTGAGCTCAATACATTTTCAGAGGGAGATGTTAGAGCGGGGCTTGATTTGTTTGCAACACCGGATAAGCAAAAACCTTTATTTGATATTCTATCTAAATTTAGTTTTCACGGGACCTCCCTTTGGTACAGAGACTTTTTAAACAGCATGGACAATGTCAATTTTGATTTATTCAGCCAAAGTTTATCACATCAGCATTCTGATAGTTGCTTTGAGCTGGTCAACTCTAGAAAAGATATCAAAAACGAACAGTGGCTCCATCTTGTTATTTGTTCCATACCCTCCGCAAATAAAGTCTTTGAAGAACTTTTTAACAGTGATGAGTATAAAAATTCAGCAGCCTCGGAAAAAATTATGGTGCTGAATCAATATTTAAATTGGGGCTTGATC
>JBBTEQ010000060.1:0-35460 GCA_038042235.1 Bdellovibrionota bacterium
AATGGGGCCGGCTTATTCAACGCCGATCGCTTTAAAACGTGCGGGTTTGACTATGAAGGAAGTTGGATTAGTGGAGCTGAACGAAGCTTTTGCGGCCCAGGTTATGGCCAATCAAAAAGCCTTTGATTCAGATGAGTTCGGTAAAAAAATCGGGCTTTCCGGAAAAATTGGTGAAATGAAAACCGAAATACTAAATGTAAATGGCGGTGCGATTGCTATCGGACATCCAGTTGGAGCCACTGGAACAAGACTTGTTTTAACATTAATGAAAGAAATGAAACGCCGAAACACCGAGTTTGGCTTAGCCACTTTGTGTATCGGTGGTGGTCAGGGCGGATCTATTATTATTGAGAATGAAGGGTAGTGCATATGTCGGCATTTAATTTAACTACACAAAAAATTGGCGCTGCTGAGATCGCAATTCTGACATTTGATTTACCGAATGAAAAAGTAAATAAGTTGTCAACACCAGTGATGTCTGAGCTTAAATCCAATATCGAAAAAATTCGCACCTCTTCTTATAAAATGTTGGTCATCAAATCAACCAAACCTAAGATATTTATTGCCGGTGCCGATATTGAAGAGATTAAAGAGTTAAAATCTAAAGAACAGGTCAAGGCGGCTGTTAGTTCTGGGCAAGAGATTTTTAATTTAATCGAAGATCTGCCAATGCCCACAATGGCTTTAATAAATGGAGCCTGCGCGGGTGGAGGTTGTGAACTTATTTTGGCCTGTGATTACCGTATCGCAACGGATGATCCTTCAACTCGAATTGGCCTACCAGAAACACAGCTGGGTATTTTGCCTGGCTTTGGTGGTTGTGTTCGCTTACCACGAACTGTAGGACTGCAAGCCTCATTGGATGTGATTTTAGCTGGTAAATTACTAAACTCTAAAAAAGCTCTAAAAATTGGTTTAGTTGATTTTGTGGTGCATCCGAATTTACTAGAGAGTTTTGCCGCAACTCAAATTGAGAAAATTTTAAGTGATATTTCAGCAGGTGGTAGTCCGAAGCGTCGTAAAAAATTCAAGGCTCGCGGTGTTGTGAACAAATTATTAGAGGGTGCGCTTAAAGCAGTTGTTTTTAGGCAGGCTAAAAAAAGTGTTTTAAAACTGACAAAGGGTCATTATCCGGCTCCGCTTGCAGCACTGGAAGTTATAAAACAAACATATGGGATGAGCGATCGTACACGAGCGCTACAAATTGAGTGTGACTACTTTTGTGACTGTGCTGTGACTGATGTTTCTAAAAACTTAATACATATTTTTTATTTAACAGAAATGGTAAAAAAACAAACTGGGGTCAGCAGTGCAGTTAAAGGTAAATCCATTAAGCACTTAGGTGTTTTAGGTGCCGGAACTATGGGCGGCGGAATTGCCTATGTGGCCGCCGATAAAGGCGTTGATGTGAGAGTTAAAGATATATCTCATGATGCCAATGCTAAAGCTTTGAAACATGCTAGCGACTTATGGGCGAAGCTTGTAAAGAAAAGAGTTATTGATAGTTATCAATTTACTCAAAAGATGTCATTAGTATCTACAACGCTAGATTTTTCAGGATTTAAAAATATCGATTTAACAATCGAAGCCATTGTTGAGGATATGGGAATTAAGCAGAAAGTTATTTCGCAGACAGCTTCGCAGATGCGAGATGATGCAATTATTGTTACTAATACGTCATCACTGAGTGTTAATGAAATAGCGAAGGGGCATCCACGTCCGGAAAACTTTGCCGGAATGCATTTTTTCAGTCCCGTTCATAAAATGCCATTAGTTGAAGTTATCAGAGGCGAAAAATCTTCTGATGAAACAATTGCTACAGTTTTTGAACTGGCTAAAAAAATGGGAAAAATGCCCGTGGTTGTAAAAGATGGAGCTGGTTTTTTAGTAAATCGGCTATTGTTACCCTATATGTCTGAGGCCGCTTTTTTACTTAGTGAGGGCATGAGTGTTTCGCAAGTCGACAAAGTATTTGTATCTACATTTGGCATGCCGATGGGCCCATTTGAGCTTATGGATAGTGTAGGAATTGACGTCTGTGTGAAAGTTCTTAATATTTTTAAGAAAGCATTTCCTGATCGCGTTGAAATTCCCGAGTTGATGCAGAAGCTTGAAAAAAATAAAGCTCGTCTTGGGCAGAAAACAGGTCTTGGATTTTATAAATACGATCAGAGCGGTAAAAAAATCGAAATGGATCAGTTGATTTATGCTGAACTTGGATTATCGACACCTACAAATCCATACTCTGATGAGGAGTGTATTGAGCGCTGTGTTTTTGCGATGATTAATGAATGTTCCCTAGCCTTAGATCAGGATAAAATTGTTGAGACTCCACATGAGGTAGATCTTGCGATGATTATGGGAACTGGCTTTCCTCCGTTCAGGGGTGGGTTACTGAAATATGCAGACAGTGTGGGGGCGGGATACGTTAAAGCTCAACTTGATAAATATTCACAGGAGCGCAAAGCAAAGCGCCTGAAACCTTCGGCTAGGTTAATTGAGCGAGCTGAAAAAAATATGAAATTTTATTGAGCTTTAGATGAGTTATAGGTACAAAATTACAGTTATTTTCTCGTTTTTATTTTTAATCTTTAGCACGGATCAATTAACAAAATTCTGGGCCGTAGAAAAACTGATGGGAAAGAGCCCATTTATTTTTTTAAATGGCCTTTTTCAGTTTGTTTATGCTGAAAATCCCGGAGCATTTCTTGGTCTAGGAGGAGCCTGGCCAAGAGAGCTGAGGTTTGTAGTCTTTGCACTGGTCGTTTTTTTTGGACTCGGCTGTATGCTATGGTATTTGGTTAAAAGGGAAAGCCTTAAAATCAATTTGTTTGCCTATACATTTATTCTAGCGGGCGGGGTCGGTAACCTATGGGACCGAGTTTTTCATGATGATGGCCATGTTATTGATTTTATGCTTATCGAGATTTGGGGGCCATTGCGAACTGGGGTTTTTAATATTGCAGATATTTTTATTGTAATTGGGGTTTTAATGGCTCTTTTTGGAGAATATCTTGTAAAAAAATCCCCCGCTAGACCTAAGGCTTAAGCGCATTTTGGTTTAGTACTTGCTATCTTATTTTTTAAATCAGATTATATAAGTCACATTATATAAGTCATATAGCTAAGAGGTGAAAAATGAAAAAAATATTATTTTCTATTCTGTTTATTGCACAAACTTCATTCGCGGTAGAGTACGGTGTATTTATGGTGGTGAAGGGTAAAGTTTCTATTGAAAACGCTAAAGAAACTGTTGATGCTAAAGTGAATAGCAAGATTCAGGTCGGAGATACTGTTGTTACAGCAAAAGATTCACGTGCTAAGATTGTTATGACGGATCGTAATATTATTAATATATCTCCTGATACAAGGCTGAAAATTGAAAAATATACGAATTCGGCAGACGACAAAAACGTTAAATTAAATTTAATTGAAGGTAAAGTTCGTAATAATGTTGAGCAGAAGTATGACAATGAAACTACTAGGTTTGAAGTCAGAACGGCAACAGCAGTCGCCGGTGTGCGTGGAACTCAGTTTATTACTTCCTATGACAAAGCTACGAAAATAACGGAAGTTGTTACAATAACGGGGCATATTCACTTTAAAAGTACGGGAATGGTGGGGCCCATTGTGGTTGAAAAAGGGGAAAAATCTCAAGCTCAAGATGGTGGAATTGCAGCTCCACCAGTTAAAATACCTGATAAAGAATTTCAACAGATTGATTCAGAAACTGCGATAAAGGCTAAACAACCCGATAAAGCAGTGGTGGGGAATTCTCCCCCTGTGCCGGCAATTGTAGATAGAAATGGTGATAAACTGCCTCCACCCCCAGGGACACACTTGGAAGATATGAGAAGAACAGATCCGTTAATTAAAGATGGTACGACAATACGTAGATTTGAAAAATCAAAAGTAAATGTAATTACGCAGCCGTCACCGTAAAGCTTAAACTAAGATTGAGTGGCAGCAAAACTAGTTATGAATAAGGCCAGAATAATGAAAAAGATGTTTTTGATTGTACTTCTTCAGATGGCTTTTTTAGCCAGTTGTACAGACGCCTTTGCTGACGCTGAAAGCAAAAACATTCAAATAGTTATAAATAAGAGCATCGGTCACTACAATAATAAACAGTTTATGGATTCTTTGGCTGAGCTGGAAACAATAAAAAATGGCAGAAATGAATATACAAATTGGTATTATTATTACGCTATTAATCAAACTCGCCTGAAAAACTATGATGAAGCTATACCTAACCTTGAAACCTATATCAAAAATTCAAATGTAGATAATACCGCGAAAGCTTATTACTATATCGGGCTTATACAGTTTTATAAAGGCGAGTATGAAAAAGCCCTCAATAGTTTAGATCTTTCGTTAGATGTATCGACGGATCCAAAACTAGATACTATGAGTGAAAACTTAATAGGTAGGATTATTCGTTACCAGAATTATTTTGAAACCAATAAAAAAACCAACCTATTGTTTTTGCTTGGGTATAATTATGATACCAATGCTGTAAATCTATCACAGAACTCGTTTACAGATAATTTAACCGGTCATGTTTTGGGTTATGGGGCTTCAATCTCTCACAAAGTAATAGATCGCTATAGTTTTATTTTTGAACCGACTATTGCCGTACTGGACAATTATACATTTAATAGTAAATTTGCTGCGAACAGTACGGTGCAATCAACCGATGCACTTCAGATATTATTATCCTTACCAATCAGATTTTACTTTGAAAATGAAAAACTCCCAAATAAATTTGATTTGTCCTTGAATGCATATAATGTTTATTTACCTATCAGCACCACAACTCGTGAGCTTTCAATTTCTTCAATATTTGTTAAAGCACAGGTGGTAACACCTTATTCGACAAATTATTCTGTTAAATACAATACAAGCATTGCTTCAGACAAGTCGCGCGGTTTTACAAGTGACGACGATAATGCTTCTGGTTTACGTTTTGATTTTCTTACGACTTTTGTGAATTATTTATCTCAAGAAGATAATACGAACATTTTTTATGACTTGGGCATCAGCTACAGCAGCACCACCGGGATAAATACTAAGTATAAAAAATATTTGGCCGGAGTTGGATACATGTATCCGAGTTTCAGCAATACTAATTCATCAGTGCGTCTCGGTTACCATTATCTAAACTATTCCGAAAAAGTCAGTCCCAGGACTGATAACCAATTAAATCTTTCTTATGGCGTCAGTAAGAATTTACAAGAAAATTCAACTCTTGGATTTTCGCTGACGTACGTTAATAACAGTTCAAATACTGAGCTGAATAAATATTCAGATGTTACAGCCGGTTTACAATATACCAAATCAATCGGTTTTTGAGGATCATGTATTCTTAGGTTTTTGTTTTTTCAATGCCCTTACATAATAATCTAAAATAGCCCGTAATGACTCCTTTTGCTGATCGGTGGTATTTACATATTGTAAATAGGCGGAAGAGTTTACTATAACCACTTCAGCCTTTAATGTAAGTCTGTTGTGCTGAATATCCGGAATAAAATTATTTATGATAACAAGATCAAGAATTGAGTGATGAAATTCTTCAGGAATAATTTTTTCGCAAAATGTACCGCTTAATGAAATATCTCTAGCAATTGTCCTGAGCATAGTCCCTTTGGGGTGTATTAACAACAATTCCAGATTATATTTTTTGTCCTTAGGTTTGCCAATGTCTTTAAAATTTAGACTTGGGGCTGGCTTTTCGGAATCGTTATTTTTCAGGTCGCTGATCGTAACTTCTTCAAGCTGAACGTTGGAAAATAAAGACTGAATATTTCGTGCGGTTTCTGGGTCGACTGGCTTCATTTTTAGCAGGTCTCCCTTCTGTAAATTGGCGTCTTCACCTTCGGCTTTATCAATAAAAGTTTTCATGAATGGGCTGCCCTTAGAAGTTAAATATTCTCCTAAATTATGCCATTTCGGCCAAGCATTCCGCCATATCAGAAAATCATTAATTTCCTTAGTTTTCAATCGCATTATTGAATACTGCGCTTCCTCGGTGCTTAGTTTTTCAGATTGTGTTTTATCAATTGGATTGTAGAGAACCCAAAAATCATTACTCATACTATTTTACTCCGATCAGTTCGTAAATTGTTACAAGTTCTTGCTTGCCTTTGACTTTCACTTTATCAAGTTCACGGCAGTTAAAGCTTTCTTTTATAATTTCGTAGGTGAATTCACTGATAATAATATCAACCGCATACTCTTTGGTTAAACTCTCTAGCATTGAGGCTAAATTTACACTGTCGCCAATAACAGTGTAATTCTGAATCGTTTCAGATCCGATATTGCCTGCATTCATATAACCGGTATTAATACCAATACCAATTTTTATTTTCGGCCAGTTTTTAAGTGCAAACTCTCGATTCAGTTGGGCTAAGGCTGCAATACAGCCCAAAGCCGCATTACAGGCCTGTATCGCGTGATCTTTATAGTTGAGGGGGGCGCCAAACATGGCCATGATGGCGTCGCCGATATATTTATCTATAGTTCCCTGGTGGCGCGTAATAATAGCCGACATTGGAGTAAAGTATTTGTTGAGTAACTCAGATAACTCAACGGCATCCATTTTTTCAGAGAAGGCGGTGAAACCACGGATATCTGAAAAATAAACACTCATAAAAAGTTTTTGTCCACGCAGTTCAATGGCACCTTCATTTTTTAAAATCTCTTCGACCACATCTTTAGAGACGTACTTAGAAAAGGCCATTTTGATTTCATTAGATTTTCGGGATTGGAAGAAGTATTTATAAATTAAAGTGATAAAGAACGCGACAAACAAGAGTATAAAATATAAAAATGCCGATTGAAAAACTGTTCCTTGTTCATAATTATTTTTTTGAATTAAATAAAGTAAGCCGGCAAGTAAGACAAATAAAATTGCTGATGAGCGGATTCCCAGCTTTATAAAAAAAAGTAAGGTGAGTAAAATAAATATAAAGAAAATTAGAGGTGAATTGCGAGGCTCTTGCCTGTCGTATTTCAAGTATTGTTTATTGAGTAGGTTTGATAATACAGTGGCATGAATTTCGGGACCTGGATAGTTAATATCAGTAGGTGTTGTTCTGATATCATAAATGCCTATAGCAGTAGCGCCCATAATAATGTTTTTGTCTTTTAAAAAAGAAATTTTATCAACTTTTTCATTTTTTATGATTTTAGGTCCCTTTTCATCGACCTCAATTATCGAATACTCTAAATTGGGTGAATTATTTAAAAGATCTTTAGCGGAAACATAATAGATCATGTTTTGTTTTCCGTAATAATTAATGAGTAATTTTCCTTCATGATCAGTGGGAATGGTAAAGAGAGCCTCGTCACTGTCGTCGTCTAAATTATGTATTTCAACTGCAGAAATTTGTTTATTTTTATCTGTGGTTTTAACTTTAAAAAGAATCTGATAACCAGTTGCAGATAGATAGGCCTGGATGGCCGGAGAAGGTATATAGCTGGTGCCGAGTTTGTTACCTGTGCGATATATCAACGGGTAGTTGCGTATAACCCCATCCGGATCCGGTGCTGCTAAGAAGCTCGCTGTATACTGAGCCGCATTTTGAATAACTTCTATATTTTGTAACCACTTTTCATATTGAAGTATCGGATTTTTTAGTGGCGTTTTGGTGAACGCATTCAATTTTTTTTGTAACTCCATTTCATCGGTGGCATTAAAAATGGATTGATAAATTGTTTTAAGTTGGTCATTCTGCTTATATTCATATGGGTCTTTATCAGTAAGCCAGGATCGACAGTAGTCATATATTCTCTGTTTTTTATAAAAAACCAAGGTGTTATGTTGATAGTAGGATAATTTTTTTACGCTATCAGTGTCATAGTTCTTCAAATATATTTTTTCAGAAAGGACATCAATTCTTTTGAAAATATGCTCAAAAAGTCGGTTAAACTGAACTTCTTCAAAATAATTGGTGTCGTCCTCGACTGCAAAAAATGGATTGATTTTAGCAAGGCTGGCTCCGCCGGTATAAAGAAAGGCCTCAGTTAAACAGAAATCCTGATAAGGAAGTACATTCGATGGGGAATCGCTGAAAGTACCCAAGGTGACTTTGTCTGCATGCTCAGAAATAGTTTTAGCAAAGCCTGCATCGGCCTCGGTATTTTCTTTTTCAGAAAAAATAATATCGTAGGTCAGGGTTTTAATATCATAGTTTAATAAATTTGAAGTTATTTTATTCAGTACACTACGGCTCCAGGGCCAGCGCCCGACTTCGATAATCGAGGACTCATCAATGGCAAGCAGAACGACATTTGGATTTGGTTTTTGTGTGCTGTATTCAGGGTAAAATAAGTCGTTCCAGCGATGTGAAATATTCTCTAAAGTCACTTGTATTTTAGATTTGACGGTATCACGGTGTTCTATTTGAGATAGAAAGAAGTAAACTACTGCAGTCAATACAACTGAAAGAATGAATACAAGTAAGTATTCGGAGTACTTTTTAAACATCTACTTAAGCCTAATCTAATAGTTAGACTTGTCAAAAGGCTTGTCAAAATAATTGACATGCGTAGAGCAAATTAAGCCAATTTTGAGATACTGATGTATATTTGATTTGAGTGTCTCATTTTAATACAAAAGCTTGGCCCGGGCTTTGCCTATTAAGCTGGTAGGAGACAATTATGAAAAAGTTAACTATCTTAATCGCTTTAACATTACTGGCCGCTTGTACGCCTAAAAGGAACTCAACCCAAGCTCAAACTAATGTTGCAACCATAGCAGGTCAAGCAATAGGAACTCAATGCGTGGCCAGCAACAATACGGCATCGGTTGGAACAATTTACGATAATCAGGGTTCATTCAATTTTGAAGCACAGGTGAAAGCATTATTATCGGCGACAATTTCGCCAAATGAGATTGGCTCTATCAGCCCTCAGGGTAATGCACAAACCGGCGTCAGATTTAATGGCTTAATAAAGCTAGATGCCAGCGGTAATGTTGTGGCGGCTCAATCAAGACTTACAATTAGTGTTTACGATAGCATCTGGCTGTCAAATCAAACAGCTTCTAACTTAATTCAAGTCATTTTTGATCCAAGCAAGGGTTCTACGATTTCGGGTCAATTTAACCTAACTAGTGGTGACGGAGCTTTATTGTTAAAAGATCAATATGGAGAAGTTCGTTTTCAAGGTAAAATCGATGCTCAGAACTTCAGCGGTACTGTGAGTTTTCAAAATTCAGTATCTGTTGTCGGCGGCAGCCCGGCGAGTGGTACACTGGGTCAGTTTTTCATCCAACGATGTGCTATTTTACAGTAAGAATTATATTTAATTAGTTGATAAAAGCCCACAAAACTTATTCAATCAAGAGGAATGCAAAGACAACATTCCTCTTTTTATTTTTTTGATCAGTCCTCTCTTTCGGTTGTTGCCGGTGGCGCTTCCGCTGTTGATCGTAAAAATCTTAATATACATGGTCTGGATGAGGCTGAGTCGTTTTTGCGAAGTTATGGTTATCAGATTTCTAATCCGCAGGACTTAGAGCGACTTTGGTATTTTCATCGCCGGGCATTAGTTTTAATGACTGAAAAACTCAAGATCAGTTTAGATAAAATGCCTGAGGAGCTTAAAAGCAAAGAAAATCTCAAGGACATCAGAAATTTATTGATTTATGCCTCACAATCTACAGATAAGGATTTACAGACTTGGTCTTGTGCACTTTTAAGATGCATACATGTGTTTGTGCACGCCGAGACTGACCTTTTCAGTTCCTTTGCAGAGGAAATTCAAAAACAGATTTTAACTCCGTTTGAAAATTCTGTGAAACTTGAGGGGAAACTTCAACTGAGATCTTATCAGAAAGAGGGTCACCCAAGTATTGATCTTCATGATTTTCAGACAAAACCATTTAAAACATCAAGCAGCACGGTTATTAAACTACTAGCTAAACAAGATGCGCTAGCCGCTAAAGTATTTGATAAAATTGGTGTTAGATTTATTACAAATTCAATTTTTGATTCATTCCAAGTGATAAGATTTTTAATTGAAGAAAATTTAATCAGCTTTCCGCAGATCATGCCGGATCAATCTTCTAACAATATGTATGCTGTCGAAGAGTTTCTTGCCGTGAGCGAGAAACTACGGAATAAATACCCAGCAGACCATAAGATGGCTTCAGAGAAAATTGACCGATTACTGATGAGAAAAATAAGCGGTAACAAAGGTGTATTTCTGGGGCTCTTCAAAAAAGACAACCCCTACTCATCAAAAGATTTTAAGTATATCAAATTTATTTCTAGGCAATTGATTAAAATTGAATCCTCAGGAGGGGGGAAAGCTTTTAGTTTTTTCTATCCGTTCGAGGTGCAAATAATGAATCAAGAAAGTTACAGTCGAATTCAATCGGGAGACTCGGAGCATTCAGCCTACAAAGACAGGCAGGTTAAGGCTGCGGTTAAAAGACTATTTCCAGATGAAAAATAAGTTAATGAAAATGTTTATGAAGTCTTTAGCATTGATCAGATCTGTGCTAGCTACGTTTTTGTTTCCCTTTACAGTTCTAATTCTTGGACCGCTGGCAATGCTTGGGCATTATCTTTTTCACAATCGAAAATTGGATGATGCTATTCTTTCGTTTTGGGGGCGAGTTTGTTGTCGCATGTCAGGTGTAAAAGTTGTTGTAGAGGGGAGAGAGAATATTCCTGAAGAGGGGTGTCTATTTTTATTTAATCACACCAGTTTTTTTGATATATTCACAATGTGCGGTTACATTCCTGAAGTCAGATTTGGTGCCAAGTCTGAGTTATTTAAAATTCCTGTTTTTGCACAAACCATGAAGGCCATGAATGTTTTGCCAATTGCCAGGAATAAGCCCAACGAGGTTTTTAAGATATATGAAGAAGCCAAAAACCGATTCGGCACAGGAGAGCAGTTTGCACTATCTCCTGAGGGCGGTCGCTTTTATGGCAAGCAGCTTTCGCCATTTAAGTCTGGTCCATTTATTTTTGCAATGTCTGCGGGTGCGCCATTAGTTCCTGTGGTGATTCTTGTTGCTAACACGGCGCTGCCAAAGGGCGGAATTTTATTTAATAAAAGTAAACTTTCTCATACAATTTATCTTAAAATATTAGAGCCGATTGATACAAAAAAATACACTTCAGATCAGGACTCCCGTCGAGATCTGCAGAATATTGTCTATAATAAAATGAATTCGGTTTGGACTCAGGAAGAGGATTTCGCTAACCCCTAGGCCGCCTATCAAAAAAATCTTACTACAAAATAATCAAGGCGGACAGGCAGGTAAATTAAAGCTAACATCAGCTGTCTGAGCACTGTCAATATCAGTGCCGTTAACCACTCTAAATGATTTTAAAGCTACAAAGTATGTATTACCTGGGATCAAATTATTAATTCTGAAACTTGTATTATCCGGATCGGCTAGTCTAACATTTGTATAGGTACCTGTGGCTCCCATTTTATAGAAAACTTTATACCCACCTAAATCAGTTATTGTCGCACCTGCCGTGTTAAGGGTTACTTTGTCCCACAACGCAATCATATTGTCTCTACAAGTGATTGGCGGCGCAGGTGGCGGTGGCGAGCCCAAAGGGCTAAATGTAATTTTAGGATCAAAATTAGTTGAGTCACATGTATTATCTATTTTTTTGTTAACCACAAAATCAATGACATCACCAGCCACTACACTTGTTGGCAGATCGTAATCACCGCCCCTCACGTCATTCGCTGCAATCGTTGTTTGCCACAAAATACTGGAGCCTTTTTTAATAACTATATCAACACCATCTGTACCACAAGTTCCGCTACCATCGCTTACACTTCCTGTAATTCGAATATTTCCGGCCGCGGGCGAAGTCCATCTACGAATTGCATCTGAGTTATTACCTGGATGGCTGCCAAAATTGGAAATCATTGAATTTGCCTCTGAACCAACCCATCGCTTATTGGAGACAGCATATGTCATTCTCGTACCCGTAGAATCTAAATAGGACCATTGACGACAATCTTGAATACCTGAAAAATCTACTGATGAAATATAAACATTGGGATTAGTGGCCGCAGGGCATGTTAGAACAGGTGTTGGAGGTTGTGTATCAGGAGGGGGCGCATCCTCAGTTGGTAGTGGGACCTCAAAGCGAGGAGCCTGACCTGAACTAACACCAAAAAGGCTTTGATTACAAGACAACAGGGGCATAGCCAATACAGTCGTTATTATGATTTTTTTAGCAGACTTAAACATATCAATCCTCTTTTCATAGTGTCATTTAGGGCTGAGAAGCGGTTATTTTAGCTCTAATCAGCGTTTATTTCGCTATCAGCCATGCTATATACAAAGCAATATCAAGGCCTCTGCAGAGCTAACTGATTCGTTCTGAATGTCGAGGATGTAGACAATTGAGACAATTTAGGCGCTAGCTCTTAGTGGCTTTCCAGTCTTGGGCAAATAGTGGGCTTTCCATTTTTATTTTACGCACACCGGTTTCGATTTCAATTTTTAATCTGAAGGGGAATCGGGTTTCTATTTTTTTTACCTGAAGTTTTTTGGGAGAAAAACCAAATTGATATTCGATGGCCGATGCCAGTTTATCGATTTGAATATAATTATCAAAGCTCTGTCCGCCGGTTGTACTTCTGAAGTTGCCGACAAATAACAACAGGTCATTAAAGTAGTGTACAGGGCCATTGAAATTTTCAAATTGCTCGAGCTTTCTCCAGTGATAGCCATTTTCTGTTATAAATACGCCATCAGAAGATAATATGCCTTTAAGTGGATTTTGCGGATGGAATGAGACCGAAGAGATATCTTTTTTAAGCAACTCATCAATCGTGTAATAAATTTGCTGAGCCTCCTTTAAAGGTTTCCACCAAACTGGCCCGTGATCTTTTAGGTGACTTTGATTCCACACAGAGATTTTCTCACGAACAACCTCAACTTGACTCCATAGCGGAATTTTTTGGGATGTAGAGGCGATAATTCCTTTAAACTCAGGAGTGCTTAATCCCTTAATTGAATTTAAGGGGATAGAAATATTCTTTACAGAAATAATTTTATCATATTGACGGTTTTTAACTTGGTGCCATTCGTTTTGTGCATAGACAAAAGTGGCAAAATCAAACTTAGTAATGAGTTCTGAAAGATGTACATAGCCTTCATAGCTCTGATATTTTACTAAGGCAAATTCATTATTGTAATTTTCAACTACTAGTCGCGTGCCTTGAGGAATTGTGGTTTGCACTGAAGCTTGTATCTGAGCCTTGGATCTGAGGTAAATATCTTTTAGAGCCATGACATAGCCCATATCATAGTTATCGGCCTTGACTTCATTAATGTTTTTTTTTAACAGAAGTTTTTTTTCAGTATCGAATAGCTGTAGACTTTTTGTGGTGGTTTCTACAACTTTATAGCGCTTATTTTTTTTTGGATCGATAACAAACTGTGAAAGATGTACAGCAAAAAGGGGCTTGAGTTCATCTTGGCTGAAATAGAGTTTGTTCCACTGATACAGTTGATCAGATCCATGTTGGGTTTTAAGTATTAGTTTTTTTAAAGTTTCGACACTTGTGGTTCCGGATGGAAACAAGCTGCTGGTTGATTTATAAAAAGGCACTTCCAGGCTGGATTTTGGGTTAAGCTCGTGTGCAGAGGGCTTAATTGTGGCCGCCCGAATCTGACTGACACTCAATAAAATAGAGCTGAGTATGACGAATAGCATCTAACTTCATTCTCTAAGGGGATTTATCTGCAATCAAGACCAGTTCTTTGCTATATTGTGATGTTTTGGCGCTGCTTAAAACTAATACAGAGAGGCTTTTTGTGGATGTGAATACAATTAAAAAAATAGGTGTAATTGGTGCGGGACAAATGGGAAATGGAATAACGCAAGTTGCGGCTGCTGCTGGGATTGATGTTGTGATGTTTGATATTTCGCCGGGCTCATTAGACAAAGGTCTTGGGGTTATTTCATCTAGCTGCGATCGCTTAATAAAAAAAACAACAATGACAGAAGATCAGAAAAAAAGTTTGTTATCAAAAATTAAAACAAGCTCCAATATGCAGGAGCTTTCTGGTTGTGACTTTGTGGTGGAAGCGGCAACAGAAAATATCGATTTAAAGTTGAAGATATTTAAGGAACTCGATGAAATCGTTAAGAAAGATGCGATACTCACCTCCAACACGTCATCCATATCAATTACTAAAATTGCTTCAGTCACGAAGCGTCCAGAACAAGTCGCAGGAATGCATTTTATGAATCCCGTACCGCTAATGCAATTGGTTGAAGGTATCCGTGGATTGCAGACGTCAAATGAAACGTTTAAGACAACCAAAGAGTTGGCAGAAAAACTTGGTAAGGTGTTTGTTGAATCCACCAAAGATATGCCGGGATTTGTGGTTAATCGTATATTAATGCCAATGATTAACGAAGCTGTTTACACTTTACATGAAGGTATAGCATCTGTGGAGAGTATCGATCAGGCGATGAAGCTTGGAACTAATCAGCCGATGGGACCACTGACATTAGCGGACTTTATTGGTCTAGATACGTGTTTAGCGATCATGAATGTTCTGCATGATGGTTTGGGAGATACTAAATACCGTCCTTGTCCCTTACTGATTAAGTATGTTGAAGCGGGCTGGTTGGGTCGTAAAACTGGACGCGGATTTTATAATTACCAAAAAGCTTAAATTGAAAAATTAAAGAAAGAAAAAAATGGCATTTCAATATCAAAATATAAAACTTGAAAACAAAGAAAATGGTCTATGGATTTTAACCTTAAACAGACCTGAAGCTTTAAACGCACTGAACACATCTTTAATGAATGAGATGGCCGATGCGATCAGGCAACTATCCGAGATGAGCTTTGATGACGTCAAAGCATTAATCATTACTGGTAGTGGAGATAAAGCTTTTGTGGCTGGCGCTGATATTAAAGAAATGATGGATTTAAACGAAGATCAGGCCATGCAGTTTGCTAAGCGCGGACAAAGTATTTTTCATGAGCTGAATTTACTTAAGATTCCAGTTATAGCGGCTGTAAACGGTTTTGCGCTTGGTGGAGGCTTAGAGCTTGCTTTAGCCTGTGATTTTATTGTGGCCAGTGAAAATGCAAAATTTGGTTTACCCGAAGTGAGTTTAGGTTTAATTCCTGGTTTTGGTGGAACTGTTAGATTAACACGAGCTGTGGGAATTCGAAAGGCTCGCGAATTAATTTATACGGGTGAAATGCTCAATGCAGCGCAAGCGTTTGAGTTAGGGCTATTAAGCAGTGTGGTGCCGCAAAGTGAACTCATCAACACAGTGGTTAAAAAAATTGAAATGATTTTGAGTCGTTCGCCTCTGGCCGTTGCCGAAGCCAAGAAATCAATTAATCAGGCTTTTGATCTAGAAACCGAAGTCGCTTTGCAAAATGAAGCCGAAATTTTTGGGGCTTTGTTTAATTCTTTTGATGCCAATGAAGGAAAAAAGGCTTTCGTTGAAAAACGAAAACCGGCTTTTACAGGAAGTTAATTATGAAAACTGAGCATCCGATTCGTATTGTAACAGCCGCTTCACTTTTTGATGGCCATGATGCCAGCATTAATATTATCAGACGTATGTTGCAAGAGTCCGGTGCGGAGGTCATTCATTTGGGCCACAACCGCTCAGTGCATGATGTGGTGAAAGCGATACTTCAAGAAGGTGCGCAAGCTGTGTGTATATCGTCCTATCAGGGCGGGCACATGGAGTATTTCAAATATTTAAGAGATTTATTAAATCAAGCTGGCGCGGATTATGTTAAAATTTATGGTGGCGGTGGCGGCGTAATTGTTCATGATGAAAAACATGAACTTGAACGAAGCGGAATCAGTCAGATTTTTCATCCAGATGATGGGCGAAAATTAGGCCTTGAAGGCATGATCAAAATGATCATTGATGGCTGTCATTTTGATTTAATTGAAGCTCAAAAAAAATCGGTAAAAAAACAGATATTCGAACAAGATGCAGTGCCTTCTGTAGAACTTGGTTTGGCTCTTACGGCCATTGAAAATGGTCATCAAGATATTAAACTAGATCAATTCGGACTATCTTCATTTTTAAGAAAAGGCAAAACACCATTAATTTTAGGGATTACGGGTACAGGTGGGGCTGGTAAGTCTTCATTGATTGACGAACTATCACAGAGATTTTTAAATGCCTATCCAGGTAAAAAATTGGCGGTTATTTGCGTGGACCCTTCCAAACGCAAGACAGGTGGCTCTTTGCTCGGCGATCGAATTCGTATGAATTCACTTTCGCGCCCTAATATTTATATGCGCTCGGTGGCATCACGTGGTTCCGGTAAAGAGATTGCAAGTACGCTCCCGGATATTCTTAAATTTTTAAAACAACTGGATTTTGATTTTATCATCGCCGAAACATCGGGAATTGGTCAGGGGAATATGGCCATTACGGATGTTAGTGATTTATCGATGTATGTGATGACATCAGATTTTGGTGCTCAATCCCAACTTGAAAAAATTGATATGATTGATTTTGCAGATTTTGTGGCAGTCAATAAGGCGGATAGACGTGGAGCGCAGGATGCACTTCGCGATGTGACTAAGCAGTACAAGCGCTCGCGCAAAATTTTTAATGATGAAACCAAAGTACCTGTGTTCTTAACTCAGGCTAGCCAGTTTAATGATGGTGGCGTAAACCAATTATTTTTTAGTATTACAGATAGGCTTGTTGAAAAACAGGCTTTGTCAGCCGTTAATGGCGAATTTAGAAAAAGCGTTCTATCGGCGGAGGAACATGTGATTATCCCCGCTGAAAGACAGAACTACTTGGCTGAAATTGTTTCGACTAACAGAAAATATAAGACAAGAGTTAAAGAACTTGCTGAGAAAGCCTCTAAGCTGGGCTCCTTAAAGAACATCGCAGCTGATTTGCAGCTTGATAAAAAAATAATTGAACAAAAATCGAATGACTATAAAAAAGATTTTGAAGCTCAAGAAATTGAGGCACTTGAAAATTGGGAACAGTTGCAACAGACCTATGCTCAAGATGAGCTTATCTTTAAAGTGCGGGATAAAGAAATCAGACAGAAACTGACCAGTAAATCACTCAGCGGAACTAAAATTCGTAAAATTGTTTTGCCGAATTTTAAAGACTGGGGCGATCGATTTAAATTTTTAAAATTAGAAAACATTGCAGGAGAGTTTCCGTTTACAGCAGGTGTGTTTCAATTAAAACGTGCGGATGAAGATCCTAAACGCATGTTCGCAGGCGAGGGAACACCAGAGCGAACCAACAAGCGCTTTCATTATCTTTGCAAAGGTGAAAAGGCACACCGACTTTCGACGGCCTTTGATTCGGTAACTTTATACGGACAAGATCCAAATCCGCGGCCCGATATTTTTGGTAAGGTCGGAGAGTCTGGCGTAAGCATTTGCACCCTTGATGACATGAAAAAACTTTATGATGGCTTTGATCTCATTGATATGAACACCTCTGTTAGTATGACAATTAACGGACCGGCACCGATGATTTTAGCTTTTTATTTTAATACCGCAATAGATCAACAAGTTGAAAAACGTGAAAAAGAATTGGGCCGAAAATTAAGCGCTACTGAATGGCAAGAAACCTCGCAAAAAACCATTCAACAGGTGCGCGGCACGGTGCAGGCTGACATTCTTAAAGAAGATCAGGGCCAGAATACTTGTATTTTTTCAATTAACTTCGCCCTTAAAATGATGGGTGATATTCAAGAGTACTTCACTAAAAACAATGTTAAAAATTTTTACTCCGTCAGTATATCGGGTTATCATATCGCAGAAGCCGGAGCTAACCCCATCAGCCAACTAGCGTTTACGCTTTCCAATGGTTTTACTTTTGTGGAGTATTATCTTTCTCGTGGCTTAAAAATTGACGACTTCGCTCCTAATTTGTCTTTCTTTTTCAGTAACGGCTTAGATGTGGAGTACTCAGTTTTAGGTCGTGTGGCTAGACGAATTTGGGCCATCGCGATGCGGGATCTTTATAAGGCTAATGAGAGATCACAAAAACTTAAATATCATATTCAAACCTCTGGCAGATCTCTTCATGCTCAGGAAATTGACTTCAATGATATCCGAACCACCTTGCAAGCCTTAATTGCCATTCAAGACAACTGCAACTCACTTCATACAAATGCTTATGATGAAGCCATCACCACGCCAACTGAAGATTCAGTCAGACGGGCGATGGCTATTCAGATGATCATCAACCGCGAGTTTGGCACGACAAAAAATGAAAATCCAACTCAGGGAAGTTATTTTATAGAAGAAATGACTGATCTGGTTGAAGAAGCGGTGCTAGAGGAATTCAAACGCATCAATGAGCGGGGCGGAGTGCTCGGCGCCATGGAGACCCAGTACCAAAGATCTAAAATTCAAGAAGAGTCGATGTATTATGAACATTTAAAACACAGCGGTGCTTTGCCAATAGTCGGGGTGAATACATTTATTAACCCCAAAACCTTAGCCAGTGATTTTATTCCGGCTAAAATCGAAATGGCCAGAGCCTCACAAGAAGAAAAAAACCAACAACTTAATAATGTAAATAGCTACCAAGCAAAAAATAGCGCCAGAGCCGGAATTGAATTAACTAACTTAAAGGCTGTGGCTTTGAGTGGGGCCAATATTTTTGAAGCATTACTGTCGGCGTCTCGTTGTTGTTCACTCTATCAAATGTCACAGGCCCTGTATGAGGTCGGCGGGCAGTATAGAAGGAATTTGTAGTTATACTTTTGCCTTGAGTAGGCGACACATTAAAAAACTGAGAACATAAGTTTGATCTCAAGATTTAAGCTAGTTGCGTCACAAGCTTTTTCTGGCCTTATTTATTATCCCAATTGCAGATAGCATTATCTACAAACCTGATTTATTACGGAGATATACATGAATCTTTTTACTTACGCAGCCCGAGTTTTATCAACCGTGTTTTTTACTTTACTAGTGGTGTCAAAATCTTCAGCACAACCATTTCCTTGGAATCCAGTAAATAATCGAAGAGTAAATGTTCCTAGTCAGCAAGTAAATCAGCCGCCTCCAGCTCAGAAAAAAGAAACTTTAATTGTACATAGTATCGGTGCCTCCGAAGGGGCCGACAGCTTTTCGATTAATATTTTTATGGGTATAGCTAATTCTATTTCTCATCAAAACGATGAATATTATGGAAATAATCGTGCTAATAAATTTGAATTTGATCCGATTACTATTTATGATTTTATAAAAGTCAGCCCTGAAGTTAAATATTCTATTAACTTTTCAAGTACGGGATTTGTACTCAGCGGGGCCTTCAGGCCAGAAACTAAATATACTATTACAATTAAAGGCGGGCTTAAGATTAAACTCGGCCAAGAAGTTGAAAATGATATCACGAAAGAAGTTACAACCGGAAGTTATCAGCCCAAGATACGTTTTTCATCAAAATCGCGATATGTACCCGGTGCGCTGGCCGGAAATTTAACTTTTGAAAGTGTTAATGTTAAGGAAGTTGAAGTTTCGATACGTCAGGTATTTTCGCAGAATTTACATCAGTGGCTGACCAGCGGCGAGCAGGCAAGTCAGTATGTCAGTGAAATAATTAAAACCAGCACAATAAAAATTAAAGCCAGAAGTAATGAACGCTATAAAGGCAGTATTTCTCTTGATGAGTTTAACCCTCTTGGCCATGGCGTTTATGTGGTTACGGCAACCCAAAAAAACAGGAAAGCACAAAATATTGCAGAACCTCTTGTTGAAAATGAAGGCGACGAATCCGATGAGGGAGCGGAAGACGGAGGTAGTTATTCGTATCGGACGCATGTTTTCGATACCGCCAGTGTGGTGGTATCAAACTTATCTGCAGTGATTAAATGGGGCGCTAAAAACAGCTTAAAAGCCTGGGCCGTTAAAACCGCAGATGTCAGTCCGGTAACTGGCGTAAATGTAGAGCTTTATACCGACTCTAACCGTAAAATCGACAGTTGCACGACCGAAGGCTCTAATGCGGAGTGCACCCTAAAATGGAATGAGCTAAAATCGGCAGTTCCTTTTGCAGTTGTATTTCGTACTTCTACAGATGCCACTTATATAAAACTTTCTGATCTTGCTATTAAAAATGATCGTTTTCATGTGGGAAGCCGCGATTACGTTAAAGATGAACAGGGTTTTGATGCTTTTGTCTTCTCGGGGCGTGATCTCTATCGCCCAAGTGAAACTGTTGATCTTGCTGTACAGGTTCGAAATAAAAAATTTGAAGCTGTCGGAAAAATTCCACTACTCTGGAAAATTTCGAACCCCAAAGGTAAAATAGTCCGCGAAGGCACTACGCAAACCGATGATTTCGGGGTTTCGCATTTGCCGTTTCAGACTCAGTTGAGTTTTGATACAGGTAAATACACAGCACAGGTTTGGACAGGCAAACAGGTATTGCATCAATTTTCATTTTTAGTTGAAGAGTTTGTGCCTGAGCGAATAGGTCTAAAAGTGAAGCCTGAAAGTGAAGAGTTCATAAATAAGTCTGAAGCCAATTTTAACCTGGAAGCACTTTATTTATTTGGCCCGCCAGTGGTGGAAGGCGAGTATAAAGCTTCCTGTACATTAGTTCCGGCCTTTAAAAAAATTCCAAAAAATCCTGATTATGCTACCGGTTTTTATGTAAACGAAATGAATAAAGCTATTAATCTTGATGTGGTGACCGGAAAAACAGATGATAAAGGTCTGGCGAAATTCAGCTGTAATTACCAGAATCAACTGGGTCAAAAATATCCTGTTGTGTACGAATTGCGCGCCAAAACCGACGTTGAAGAGTCTGGCAGTTCAAGAGTAACATCCAAGGTAGGAACAGCGCTTGTGGGGTCGACGGATACTTTGGTAGGAATTAAAGTAGTAGACAAAAAAAGTTCGGAAATTAAAATTCAGGGCGGTTTTTTTGACTTTAAAGGTAATGCAGTTAAGCGCTCGACTAATTTAAAAGTAAGACTGTACCGTATTGATCAGAATTGGAATTATTCATATGACGAACAAGGCTCCAACAGATGGAAAGTTGAAGAGGTAGTCGTACCAACCGGTCTAGTAAAAAATTTGACTGTAAATGATTCTGTATTTGAAGTGGCTTTAGTTCCAAGTGAAGGCTGGGGCCAGTGGTTGGTTCGGGTAGAAGACATGAACACCGGTTACACGGCAGATCTCAATACGGGTTATTTGGGCTGGTATTATGACAACAGTAATCAAGGGCCGGCAGTGCGTGAGCCTGAAGATTTAAAAGTAGAAGTTTCAAAATCTAAAATTTCTCCCGGTGAAAATTTTAAGGTGTTAATGCAGGCACCTTTTGCCGGAAGATTACTTGTGACATTAGAAAGTAATTTGGTTCATGAATCCAAATGGATAAATGTATCTAAGCCAGGTTCGATTGAAGTCGAATTTAAAGCCCCCAATGTTCTTCCGAATTTTTATGTAACCGGATTACTTTTAAAAAATCCGCAGGAAGGCAAAAGATTTTTACCAGCCCGAGCCTTCGGGGCTCAGAGTGTTCAGGTTATTCCAATAGATCATCGGATGCAGGTTAAGATTAAAGCTCCGGAGATCATGGAAAGTCGTAAAGAATTAAAAATTGATATTTCAAACGATCAAAAAGCAGCGGTTGAATACACTGTCTCAGTTGTTGATGAAGGCATATTGCAAATGACTGACTTTAAAAGTCCCGATCCTATTGCCCGATTTTTTGAACCGCGTAGGCTCGGCGTTTATTCCAGTGAAACTATCGGCTGGACAATGGCAGGTATGGCAAAAGGAAAAGACACACCCGGCGGAGACAAAGCCAAGAACCAAGGCAGCCAGAATATTCCGGTACGACTTGTGGCATTTTTTAATCCGGTAGTTAAATCAGACTCTTCAGGTAATGCCACGGTCAAATTTAGTATTCCAGAATTTCAGGGAAAATTGCGGGTTATGGTTGTGGCCAGCCACAAAAGCCGAATGGGTTCTATTGAAGCAAATGTTACGGTTAGAGACCCCGTGGTTATTCAATCAACACTTCCGAGATTTTTAACTTCGCAAGATAAATTTAAATTTCCGGTGGCTATTACCAATACATCTGGGCAGGAACAAAAAATTACGGTCAGCATTGAAAACGGACCAGAAATAAAAGTGGCGGCAGGTATTCAGACTGAGACCTTAAAAAATAACCAGATGAAAATTCTGAAATTTCCAGTTGAAGTTGTTTCTGCAATAGGTACCGCCGATATTCGAGTTGTGGCTAAGAATGCAGATGGAAAAATTTCGAATTCAGAATCTTTCAGTCTTAAAGTGGGCCCGCAGGGCGTAGAGCAATCACTACATCTAACCTATAAAACGACAGATTCCGTAGCTCTTGATAAAGTCATTCCTGCAAACTGGCGTACGGATTATCTTAAGATGCAGGCAACAATTAGCAATATTCCCTATCTCGGTGAAATTTCAAATTTAGATTATTTATTGCATTATCCATATGGTTGTATTGAGCAGACAACTTCAACTACTTTGCCACTTCTTGCTATAGAGGATTTACTGAAATTTGTAGACACCAAATCTAAAAAAGCACGGAATGTAAAAGAAATGGTTAATCGGGGGATTGCGCGGGTTTTAAGTATGCAGACGGGGTCGGGAGGGTTTGGTTATTGGCCCGGAGATCCCACGCCTAATCCGTGGGGTACGGCCTATGCGACCTATATGTTACTTGAAGCTAAAAAATTGGGATATGAGGTTTCAAACGAAGCTATAGATTCAGCAATGACTTATATGCTAGGACATATCAGAACCAATCCCTATAATGCAGCTAATCCCAGTTTCAATGAAACGCTTGCAGATCCTTGGATGTTATATGTTTTAGCTAAAGGTGGACGTCAGGTAACAGCTGAGCTTCGACAATCATTAGAAAAAATTATTCAGAAAACTGGTTCTGGTAACCTACAAAATATTTATGCAGAAAATAATTTTCTTTTGGCTGCAACCGCAAAAGCCCTTGGGGACAATGAATCACTTAAAAAAATTCTTCCTGATGATTCTCTGCTTTCAGATTCATTTTCTGGAGGCCGCGAAAACTATTATACTTACTGGTCGAAAACGCGTTCTGATGGTCTGCGCCTAACAATTGTTGACGAATTGTGGCCTAAGCATTCTGCCGTGCAGATATTAACTCAGCGGGTTGTGAATGATCTTCGAAAAAATTCTAATTATGGTTTTTCCACTCAAGATGTGGCTTGGAGTGTTCTGGCTCTTGGTAAAAAAGTCCGTAATATAAATAAAGTCAGCAACTCGGATCTTAAAAAAATGAGTTTGCTAGCAAACGGAAAAAATATTCCCAATGGTTACGAAGTCCAAGGCATGCCGACCTGGGTTTTAGAGGGACAGGTTACAAATAAAACTTATTCAGTAAGCGGTGGGGCGAATGCAGATAACGGTGCTTGGCTTTATTTGAACTTAACTGGAATCACGCAAAGCATACCGAAGGGCGGAGGTACTTTTACGTTAGAAAGAAGATATCTTGATCGCGGTGGAGATGAAATCAATCCGAGTTCAATTAAACAAGGTGATGTTATTCTTGTGAACCTTAGTTTTAAGGCCAGCAATAGTATGCAATTTAAGAATGTGGCCATTGTTGATCGAATTCCGGCAGGCTTTGAAATTGAAAATGCAAGACTAGGGCGGGGAGAAGAGGTTTCGTGGATAAATAAAGAAACGCTTTATCAGCCAGAGTACCTTGATATCCGAGATGACCGTATTCAGTTTTTCGGAAATGTCGGGGGAGAAAACAAAGAGTTTTACTATACAGTCAGGGCCGTTACCTCTGGGCAGTATATAGCACCGCCAGCGTTGATTGAACAGATGTACGAGCCAGGATCAACCACATACGGAAATACAACTAGTGTTCAGATTTCTGAAAAATAGTGGTATTAATAAAACCCGTATAATTTTATTGATTTTATTAAGTGTGGGCCTTTGGCTTTTTGCTTGGCCTGATTCAGTCGGGCTCAAGCCCGATTATTCCCGGCGCGTGATGTTTGAAAATGGAAAACTCGCACGCGCTTATTTATCAACTGATCAAAAATGGCGTTTTCCGGTGGAGCTCATTAAACTGCCAAAATGGTTGCAGCCGGCTCTCTATTGCCTAGAGGACAAAAGATTTGAATACCATATAGGTGTTGATCCCGTTGCATTGACTCGAGCAATGTATCAAAATGTCGAAGCCCAGAAAATTGTTTCTGGAGCTTCAACCCTTACAATGCAGGTGGCGCGTTTAACAGAACCACGACAGCGGACAATATTTGCAAAAATTATTGAAAGCTTCAGAGCAACGCAGATTGAGGCCCGTTACAGCAAAGCAGAAATTCTAGAATTGTATCTGAACAAAGCTCCTTTCGGAGGTAATATTGAGGGCCTTGAAACTGCAGCCTTCAGATACTTTCAGAAATCAGCCCAGTGGTTGAGTTACGATGAATTTGCCTTTCTGATGACTTTACCACAATCCCCGCCAAGATGGGATCGGCTTTCAAATTTACAGATTTCCAAAATCCGAAATCAAAAGCTGCAAAAACTTTCAGAATGCGGGTTAATTAACGAAGAAGAACTTAAATATGCAGTTTCTGCTAAAGTACCGGATGTCAGAAGTGGTTTTGAAATTCACGCCGAACACTGGAGTGACGATCTGCTGAGTGAAAATCCGCAAATGAAAACCATTCACTCTACCTTAAACTATGATATTCAAAAATCAGGCGAAGCGCTGATCAGAAAAAAACGTGCCGACTGGCAAAATAAGGGTGTTCAGAATATAGGGGTTATTGTTATTGAGAATGCCACTGGAAAAGTATTAAGTGCCGTGGGAAATTTTGATTATTTTGAAAGTGAAAATGAACAGAAGTTTTCTGGCTACAAGGTTTTTCGCTCTACAGGAAGCGTGTTGAAACCTTTTTTTTACGCGAGCCTTCTTAGCAGTGGAGAAATTCTGCCGGAAACCCTTCTTGAAGATGTGCCATTTGATTTTCACGGCTACAATCCGAAAAATTACGATGGTCTTTTTTCAGGACTTGTCGAAAGTCAATGGGCTCTAGCTCATTCTCTCAATCTACCCTGGATAAAAAAATTATCTGAAGTGGGTGTGGATTCTCTACTGAGTTTTTTGAAATCAGGTGGCATCACATTAAATTTGCGTTCTGAAGATATCGGACTTTCAATGATTATCGGCGGTATTCAGGCCAGCTTGCTTGATCTCACTCGAATGTACACGGCCTTTCCGAATGAAGGTAAATTATTTCCATTGCAAAAAATTTCAGGTGAATTAAATACGGCAGCTGAAAATAATGGTTTTCAGTGGTTTCATCCCGGCGCTGCCGAATTAACTTCAAGGGCTTTGTCAGTAAGAGGCCGGCCTGATTATAGTATTGATCCATTTTATTTTCGAGATGATCTTGGAATTCGCTGGAAAACAGGTACAAGTCAAGGGCGAAAAGATGCTTGGGCTATTGGTTACAGCCGCAATATGACTATCGGGGTTTGGTTGGGAAATATGAACAATGAGCCATCACCGGCGCTAGTCGGTCCAGAGATTGCGGCGCCCTTGTTATTTGAACTTTTTGCAATTGTTAAATCAAAAAATGAAGACTATTGGAAATCTTTAGTTTCAAATAATTACTCGCCATTATTACAGAAAATAGAAGTCTGTTCGTTTTCGGGTCAGATGCCCGGGCCCAATTGCAAACATCTTAAAACTGTAGATGCACCCAAGGGAATAGTACCTCGTCATCGATGTAATTTACATCAAGAGGCATTGGTTGATAAAAAATCAGGTCTGAGAATTCATCAAGATTGTAAAATTCCGGGAAGTGAGCCCGTACTCAGGTCATTTCTGACTCTTCCGGGAGATATTCAGATGTGGTTGAATGATTCTTTACATGGAGCCCAGATGCAGCCACCGTTCCATCCTAAATGCAAATGGTTAACGAAAGAAAAAGGTTCGCTCGAAATTGTAGAACCCAGTGATGATAATTACATAATTACCGGTGGAGTCTCAAAAAATGAAATAATTTTACCATTGAAAATTAGATCTCCTGATAAGGCAGAAAGTCCTAATTGCTATTTGAACGGTGAAAAAATTAAAATGGATAAATCTGATTTTCAGCAAATTTTACGGCTTAAGCCGGGCGATTACAACTTGATGTGTCTGGATAAAGTAGGTCGATCCGATCAGATTAAATTCAGTGTTGAACTTTAATTAATAATTTTTTTACCTAAAATGCACGACAACTCTCTCAGCAATTAATTCAAATCGTCCCAAGGTATAGCGTTTTCGCAGCTTGCAGTTCCAACTTCAGTTGTAAGCCCTTTTTGATCTGTTGAATCAAGATGAACTGTTTTTTTAGTTAAATTAAAATAGAGTGTAAGAGTTCCAGTTTTAGTAGAAGCGTTTTTGCCCTTATAAATCATGATGGTTTGTGGGGGAGAGCTATCTGCGTATCGTGTGTCTACAAGCTTCATGTATGAAGTGACTTCGTCATCAAAAAAGCCAGCTTTATTTGTTTTTAAGTTAATTCCAACAATGTTTTCATCAACCTGTCCTAATCCACTACATTTATAAAAGTATTCAACTGGAGAGTATTGAGCAGCAGCCGTTGCAGTTACTAGGTTTAAAAAAGCGATTGCGAAAATTTTTTTCATAAGTAAATCCCTTGTTAAAGTTTCAATTTAAAATAACGAAAATGGATATAGCGTAGGACTTAATACATAGCATCAATCTTGTGTTTTACTAACAAATGACAGTAAAAATTATACGATTTTTTAGCGTAACAGATGTTTAATACAACCTTCAGAACGACCTAATTAAGCGTATTCTCGCGTATTTTGTACATGGTTTTGCATAAACTGTCCTAAGTCGCAATAAACTGCGTGCTTTTTAAGTTCTTATCAGCTAGTTAGATGTTTCAATTAATTTTTAACAGTCCCAGCGACTGTTTGGGTAAATTGCACTCATGGCCTCAACTTTTATGTGATTTGGCTAGGGTGCCACACATAACAGGTACCTCTTAGCAGGTACAAAAAGGAAAGCCATGGAAAACCATATGGACGTTACGTCTATTGAAGCGACCGCATCGAACAAGAATCAAGATACAGATATCGAAACAGAAGCAGATGAGATTGCAGTCGAAAATGCCTTTGAAAGCTGGAATCTTTCTAAAGAGGTTTTAAAATCTCTGGCTGAGATGAAGTTTACAACTCCCACAGCCATTCAAAAACAAGCCATTCCGCTATTATTAGCTCGGGATAAAGACTTTGTTGGGTTAGCCGCTACTGGCACTGGCAAAACAGGTGCCTTTGGTATTCCACTCGTAGAAACAATTGATGCGTCATCTAAATCTGTGCAAGCTCTTGTGATGTGTCCAACTCGTGAATTAGCAACTCAGGTTGAAGCGCAAATTCAAAAAATGGCTAAGTGGAAGGGTTTATCGACGCTTACAGTATTCGGTGGATCATCTTATGATCGCCAAATCACGGCTTTAAAACGTGGTGTTCATATCGTGGTAGGAACTCCGGGTCGTCTTTGTGATTTAGTTGATCGTAAAGTTTTAAAATTGAATGATGTTCAGACTTTAATTTTGGATGAAGCTGATGAGATGATTTCAATGGGCTTTCAGGATGATTTAGAAAAAATATTAGGCGCTATCGGTGATGACAAGAACAAACGTAAATGGTTATTTTCAGCGACGATGTCTCCAGAAATCAGAAGAGTCGTTTCAAAATATTTACCGGACTATGATAAAATTGAAATTCACAAACAAGAGTCTGAAAGACCTCAGATAGAACAAATTTATTATACAATATTTCCGGATCGTAAATTACAAATGCTTTCTTCTGTGCTTTACATGAATCCAGAATTCTATGGTTTGATATTTTGCCAGACCAAGCGCGAAGTAACTGAAATCACCGAGTGGTTAAAACGCAAAGCCTTTAAAGTGGATTGTATTCATGGTGACCGCCCACAACGAGAGCGTGATTATATTTTAAAAGATTTCAGAAGCGGCCGAGTTAAAATATTAGTGGCAACAGACGTAGCAGCTCGGGGATTAGATATCGAAAATTTAACTCACGTTATTAATTTTTCATTGCCACGCGAAGTTGAAAGTTACACGCACCGAATTGGTCGTACAGGACGCGCCGGTAAAAAGGGATTAGCTCTTTCGATTGTAGCACCTCATGAAGTCAGAACTCTTAAGCGTATTCAACAGGTGACCAAAGCCACGTTAACAAAAGGTGTTGCGCCGACTAATGATGAGCTTAATGTTTATCGTGTTAAAGATGTTATCAGCAGCATGAATCAGGTTGAGAGTGATGACACATACTACAGAGCCGGTAAGTTTTTGGATCGTAAAATGGCTGAATTAAAAGAATTATTTCAATTTGATTTTACTGTTGAAGAGTTTTTAAAACGTTTACTTGTTTCTGAGCATCCGGATATTTTTGAAAATCGCGACACCTCTATGGATTTTGTTGGTGACGGAGTGATTCCAAGAGAAATGCAAGATTATGGTTCTCGTGAGCGCGGCCCTGTTGGTCGAGATCGTTCAGGGCCTCGAGATAACTTTAGAGAAGGTGGCGGCGGATACAGTCGTGGTGGCGGAAGATCTTTTGGCTTTGGCGGCGGTGGAGGCGATCGTGGTCGCGGTCCGCGTAGGTCAGATAGCGACCGACCTGCACGCCGAGATGATTCAGGCGAGCGTGGGGGCTATGTTCCACGCGAAAAATCTGAGTCTGGCGTAGTCAGAACTGATCGCCCACAACGTCGTGATGCGGGTACTGAAGTTCGTCGTTCTACAGGTTTTAAAAGCTGGAATGCAGACGATAGTTCTGAAAGACCACGCACAAGATCTGAATCGGCGCCAAGAAGATTTTCAGATTCTGGTTCTAAAAGACCAAGTCGCGGTTAGATAATTGGAGTTGTGATATAGGGTTGAGTATGGGATTTTGCTGAAGCACCACTCCTTGGGGGTGGTAGCTTCATTTTTTCGCAAATAATTTGTGATTCTACCCCTAATTTTTGAATTTTACTATTTACAAATATACCTAATATAGGTATATTTAAACTGTATGGCGATTATTACTTTTGCAGATAAGGCAACCGAAGATTTTTTTGTTCATGCAAAACTAAATAAAAAAGTAGGCTGGAGTGCAGTCGTTAATGTTGCCAGAAGAAAATTAGATATGATTCATTATGCTCATTTTTTAACAGACCTAAAAGTTCCACCAGGAAATAGACTTGAGGCTCTTTCGGGTAAGTTGAAGGGCTATCATAGTATTAGAATAAATGATCAGTGGCGTATTGTTTTTAAATGGACGCAGGCTGGGGCTGCAGAAGTTGAAATTTGTGATTATCACTAAAAAGAGGTGTATATGTTTAAAATGATGAGAGAACCGACCACTCCCGGTGAAATTTTAAAAGAAGAATTTCTTCATCCTCTAGACATGACTCAGGCGGATCTTGCAAAGCATTTGGGCTGTGACATTAAGGTTATCAATCGTATTGTCAATGCGAGAACCAGCGTTACTGCAGAAATGGCTTTAAGATTATCAGCCACTTTTAACACAAGTCCTGAATTTTGGCTAAATGCCCAGAAAGCTATAGATTTGTATAAGGCTTCTAAAAAAATTAAGAACTTACCAAAACTTTATAAAAAGGCAGCTTAGGGCGATAATGAAACAAATAATATTAGCTTAAATTTTCAAATATTTTATCAGCACAATTGATTCCATCACAGGCGGCGGAAGTGATTCCGCCGGCATAACCGGCGCCTTCGCCGCAGGGATAAAGCCCTGCGTGTGAAATGCTTTGTAAGCTTTCATCATCACGGGTTACCCGTAATGGACACGAAGTTCTGGATTCTACCCCATAAAGTTTGGCATTTTCAGAAATAAAACCCCGCATGTTCGTATTAAATTTCTCGATGCCTTCAAATAATTTTTTGTACATAAAATCGGGTAGTATTTGATCGAGCCTAACGGTTTTAATTCCAGAAGGGCTTGAGGTATTCGCAACAATATTTTTGTCAGATTTTTTTAAAAAAGAAATTAAACTTTGCACTGGCATTTCTTTACTGCCGCCAGCATTTTGAACCGCATCATAGGCACGAGTTTCAAGTTCTCGTCTGAGCTTCATGCCTCCCATTTTGTCGGCGCCAAATAATTGATCATGTTGAATGCTAACAACCAAAGCCGCATTGGCATAGGGCGAGTTGCGGTTAAAGTTGCTCATGCCATTACAAACCAGCGCATCTTTTTCGGTACCGCTTGAAAGCACATAGCCACCTGGGCACATACAAAAACTATAAACGCCAACACCGGTTTTATCATCGTGGTGGGCTAGCTTGTAGTTGGCTGAACCAAGTTTGGGATGATCTGCAAATTGCCTATACTGGATCTCATTGATTTCTTTTTGAGAGTGTTCAATTCGTAAACCCATGGCAAAAGATTTAGCTTCCACAAAAACATCGGAAGCTATTAAATGATTGAGCATATCTTCAGCTGAATGGCCGGTGGCTAGAATTACATGGTCTGAAAAGTGTTTTTCATTATTTTCAGTGATGACGCCTTTGATGCATTTGTCTCCGTAGATTAATTCAGTGATTTGAGAATTATAGAAAATTTCGCAGCCGTGATTCAGTAAAAATTCACGCATTTTAGGTATGACGCGTCGGATTTTATCACTTCCCACATGTGGGTTTGACAGCCACTGAATTTCTTTAGGGGCACCGAATTGCACCAAGCGATTCAGCACATAAGGAATGTGGGCTGATTTAATTCGGGTGATTAGTTTGCCATCCGAATAAAGGCCGGCCCCGCCTTCGCCATAACAAACATTATTTCGGGTGTCGAGCTCACCATAGCGCCAGAATTTATTAATGCCTTTTATGCGATCCGCAGAGGGGCTGCCTCTTTCAAATAATTTGCAGGGGATTCCACGTTCGACTAAGCGAAGTGCAGCGAATAATCCGGCAGGGCCTGAACCCACAATTATCGGTTTTTTAAAATTTGTCGGAATTTTTACAATGGGCTCTAATTCAAATTTTTCAAGTTTTAGGATTTCATCTTGATCTGCAACTTCAATTGTATAAACGAAGTGGGGAGAGTGTTTCTTGCGGGCATCGACCGACTGCCTTAAAATGCGGTATTCGCCATGATTGGGTACGAGCCAAGCGAGGTGCTCGGATAATTCCTGATCAATAGGCAGTTTAAGGTCTTTAAAAATCTTCGACATTTGAATTAGAATATAGCAAGATCAGCTTATGTCAGCAATAACCAGATTTATGCCCAAGAATCATTTAAGTTATCTTGTCGGTAAGCTCGTACATATCAAATTACCCACTTTTTTGAATAAGCTAATCATTACATGTTTTGCAAAAGCCTATGATATTAATTTAGCCGAAGCCGAGCTTCCGGTTGAAAAGTACCCAAGCTTAGGAGATTTCTTTGTTAGAAGGCTCAAATATGGCATCAGACCTATTGCTGCAACCTGGGCTGTGCATCCCGCGGATTCATTGATCACCCAAGCCGGAAAAATAACCTCAGGTAAGTTGATTCAGGCTAAAAATAAAACCTACTCGCTTGAATCCTTCACTCAAGATAAAAAATCCCTTGAAAAGTATAACAATGGATCTTTTTTGACCTATTATCTATGTCCGACCGATTACCATCGGGTGCATTCGCCAGTGAATGGTGAAATTAAGCGGGTGGTGTATATTCCGGGTGCTCTTTGGCCGGTGAATGCTTGGTCTACTGAAAATATTCATGAGTTATTTTCAATAAACGAGCGGGTACTTATTGAAATCGAAACCGATAGGGGCCCTGTGGGTATTGTATTTGTTGGTGCGACGAATGTAGGTCAAATTGTACTTACTTTTGATCCAGAAATTGTCGGCAATCAGTTATTATCAAGTGCTGTTATTGTAAAGAACTACTCAAATTTAAAAATAAATAAAGGTGATGAGCTTGGAATGTTCAGAATGGGCAGTACTGTTGTAATGCTTTACTCTGAAAAAACGATTACAAGTGTAGGTCTAGATATGTGGATTAACGAACAAGTTTTAGTTAATTCTGAATTTAGTTAATAGGATAGGTACATTCTGTATTTGTCGTTTCCATGATGCTCACAGATTTTAACATTTGAATTTTAACCAAAACTTTTTCATAAATCCATTTTGCTAAAAGTTCAGAAGTTGGATTTTCAAGACCGGGAACTTCGTTTAATATTTTGTGATCTAATAAGAGTAGTAAGGGTGCCATTGTTTTTGATATTTCGTGATAATCCATAACCCATCCTAGCTGAGGGTCTAAATCACCGAGCAGTGTTAAAATTATTTTAAAACTATGGCCATGCATACTGGCGCAGGGGTGGTTTTTAGGCAAATTTGGTAAAAAACGGGCTGATTCAATATGAAAATGCTGTTTCAATTCGTATTTCATGCTAGGTTACCTCGTATATGCATTCGAATACCTTACATTTAGCTAAGCAAAATTTCAAATTTTCTTCTGCACATTTTCTGATTTTTAATGAAAATTCAGCTGAATTACTACATGGTCATAATTATCGGGTTAAAGTCGATATCTCTTACCCCAATGAGAGCGGCGCTGGAGACAAAGGCTACTTTATTGATTTTAATGTTTTAAAGAAAATAATCAAAGATTACTGTGATTTATGGGATGAACATATTCTTTTACCTGAAAAGCACCCCGACATGAAGTACCAAATTAGTAAGAGTGGTAAAAACTACGATATACATTTTCGTGATCGATTTTACTCATTTCCAGTTATTGAAACCATTTGGCTGCCGATTACTAACACCAGTGTTGAAAACTTATCAATGTTAATGGCTAAAAATATTTTTAAAAAAGTAAAAGATCTTGGCGTTACAAAAATTTGTGTAAATGTTGAAGAAACCGAAGGGCAGAGTGCCAGTTCGAGTGTTGGTTTATAGTCCGTTTTCAACCTGTGCTGGGCTTAGTTCTTTTTTTACCCGATAATTCCAAAAGCAAATTTGCCCAGGATCATTGACCCAAAAATCAATGCGGTCTTCGATTTCTTGAGGACTACCGTTACAGGCAGTGCTGCCGATATCTGCAAAATTAGTTACTTCAGATGTGGACCAGGACCAAAAACTTTTTTCGGTTTTAGACCAATTGCGGTTAAAACCCTGATGATCTTTTTGGATGCTGGCAAACAGCATTTTTTCTTTTTGCGGATTAGCAATCAAATCACGAGCTTTAAATGCAAGCGCCGAATCATTGATTTTAACAATAAAGCTGTCGCCGCGACCTTTTCTGGGGCCTACTAAAAAGTAATTGGCTGCAGTGTCAACTACAGTTGTTTGTGGAGTAACTTTAATCGGAGGCTCGTGGCCAGATGAAGTTAAGTTAAAAACAGAAGCTTTATGGGATGTCGTGATTTTAACATAGCTCCAATTTTTTATATTTTGAGGTGATGAATACAAGCTAGAGACTGAGGACTTTAGGCTTATGTTTTCAGTGGTCATTTTTTTAAACTGCGAATCTTGATATTCGATTTCTACTTTGTTCTCGCCGGTAAATAGATTCTGCAGCCAGAGTTTATTCACTGCAAGGTCTGATTTTTTAAAAGTCAAAACACCACCTTCAAGTGCGCCCGTGGTAAAAACTTGTTGGTTACATTTATATTTAGTTTCGATTAAATGTGCTGAGTTAAAATTTAAAATCGAGTAGCGCTCTTCTGAAGTAATTTTATCTAGCGCTAAAGTAACAGTCGCATTGGCACCTAGTTTAATTTCAGTTTCTTGAGCTAAAGTCTCAGAAAATTTTTGCAACCAAATTGACAATTCATCAGCGGTATTGTTTTTTAATATAAGCTCACCATCGCTACAAAGTTGTGGCCAGTGCAACACTTCAGCCTTTGCATTATGAAAGCTAAAAAATGAGAAAATAAGAGCGAATAAAAGGCGGTTTTTGAGTCTCACCTCTATAAGTTCGGGATTAAGGTCGAATTACTTTAAGCAGTAGAAAGAAATCTAGACTTAAGATTGTCAGATAAAGTAACATCAGAAAATAGGAGAATATCAGTGCGCTTATTGGCATTCTTTACGCTAACTGTTTGTCTAGGGTTTTCGTGTTTTTCTGAATCTCAGGAAAAGCCCTTAATTGAAGAAAAAAACACTATAAAAGCGGCTGCAGTTCAAGCACCAAAAAAAAATCAACATAAAAAACAGAGTAAATCTCTTTTAGTGGGCGTAGAAGTACGTAATTATGTCTACTCTGAACCGGGTTTTGTTAGTCATGTCGGCCAATTTTTTGGTATTTGGGGCGAGTGGCATTGGTCAAGTTTTGTAGGTGACGGAAAAGTTTATGGCAATTTTTTGTATGGTCTATTGACCTATGATGGAGCCCTCTGCGACATCTCAAATAACTGTACGCCCTATTCTTCTAAAACAACCGACTACATTGCGAAAATCAACTCAAGACTAGAGCTTAAACTGGGTCAATCATTTTACCTTATTGCTGGTCTGGGTTACCGCTATTTATATGATAGGGGCGAAGGGGTCGGCTTTTACACGCGAAGGGGTAACTGGATTTATCTTCCACTGGGCGCTGGATTTAAATCGGGTAAATTTTTGTTTGATTTGGAATATGATTTAATTGTTAATGGAAATTTTAAATCTAATTTATCGGAAGTCAGCAGCACTTTTACTGATTTAACACATACGCAAAAAGGTTATGGTTTATTATTAACTATAGGTTATCTACTTAAAGAGAATTGGAACGTGCACGGTATTTATGAAAGCTGGAATTTAGAGGAGTCTGATCTTGCAGCTTCGGGCGGAGCATTTTTCGTAGAACCTAAGAATAAGTCAGAAGTGTTTGGGTTAAAAGTGGGCTATTTTTTTTAACAAGCCAAATAGGTTCTAATTGGGAGCTAATTGAATACCAAATGAAAACCGGCTGAGAGCTAAATGATAATTGCTCTCAATTGCTTGACTATTCAAAGCTAATAAACCTAAATTGAGCTAGGCCTATGAAAAAATTTGTCTTAAGTAAAATTGAAGTTCCAAAAAATCATCCTAAACAAGCTTCTGATGAAGTTGATTTGAGCTTAGTACAAAGACTTTATGATCTTGGTTTGCATCCCGGACTTGAAATTGAAGTGGTCTCAAGAATTTCTTTTAATTCTGTAATAATAATTCAATTCGGCGAAACTCGTATTGCCCTGAATAGTGGGGAGTTTGCATGTCTACATGGGCATTAATTGGCTCTCCTAATTCAGGTAAGACGACTCTTTATAATTGGTTGACGGGTTCAAAATCAAAAACAGTAAATTATCCGGGGTCGACGGTAGAATACAATATGGGTTGGATTCGTGGCCCACTACAAGATCGTATTCAAGGCGACAAAGTTACAGTGGTTGACACGCCTGGTGTTTATTCACTCGTTCCGCA
>JBBTEQ010000060.1:35470-36989 GCA_038042235.1 Bdellovibrionota bacterium
AAGACGAGCAAGTTACGCATAATGTTTTGTTTCATACAAATAAGCGCATTGAAAAAATTGACGCTTTAATTGTTGTGCTTGATGCAACCCAACTCAGTAGGCATTTATTACTAGCAAAACAAGCGATCGAAAGTAGCTATCCAATTTTATTTGTTGTGACGATGCGAGATTTGATTGAAAAAGAAGGCACCGTTATTGATCTTAAAATGCTAAAAACAGAACTCGGCGGCTTTGAAGTTATTTTGTTTGATGGAGTGCTGGGGCGCGGTCTTGATGAGATAGTTCAGAATTTAACTTTCAAAAATTTTAAAGTAGACTCAGTTGAAAATAAAAAAAATAAATGCCCTGAGTGGTCTTTAGAAAAACAGACAGAGGTCATAACCTGGGCCAAAAATTTAAGTAAAAAAGTTTTTACAAAGAAATTTAATAATAAATCGGCACGTGATTTAACCAATAAATTGGACCTAATTCTATTACATCCCTTTTTTGGTTTTGTATTATTTTTTATATTTATGTCGTTGTTATTCTCTGCTGTTTATTGGGCAGCAACTCCCGTTATGGATATAATAGATGGCGCTTTTGGCTCGGCCACAACCTTTGTAACAGAAAATATTCCGGGTCTTGCGGGTGAGTTTCTGGGGTCGGGTCTGATTACAGCCATAGGCGGAGTCGTTATTTTTATTCCACAGATATTTATTTTATTTTTTGGTATTGGCCTGCTGGAGTCTACAGGTTATCTGGCGAGAGTTGCGGCCTTAATTGATAAGCCACTTTCGCTAGTTGGTCTTGGTGGACGCAGTTTTGTTCCGCTGCTATCGGGTTTTGCCTGTGCAATTCCTGCCATTATGGCTACGCGTAACATCACTTCAAAAAAAGAAAAAATTATTGCCCAGAGTATAATTCCGTTTATGACTTGTTCAGCACGCCTGCCTGTGTACGCATTACTGATCGGGTTTATGTACGGTACCGAACATCCATTCTTGGCTGGTTTTCTTATGGCTATTATGTATTTCGGGGGTATTTTAATTGGGGCCCTGGCTGCGCGAGGCATTTCTTTTTTTATCAAAGATAAATCAAAATCACGCCTCTTAATTGAGTTGCCAATTTATCGCCGTCCACATCTCAGGCTTATATTATGGCAGTCGATGACAAAAGCTCAGAGTTTTGTTTTTAAAGCAGGTCCCATTATTCTGTGTTTAGCGATTGTATTATGGTTTGCCACTAATTTTCCCAGAGTTGAAACCGGCGCCGAAATTTCTGGTAACACCGCTTTAGCTGCAACTGAAATTGCCCAACAAAGTTATGCAGCCCAGGTGGGTAAGATGATTGAGCCCATTTTTAAACCCATGGGTATTGACTGGCGGGTTGGATTCGGGCTGATATCGGCATTTGCTGCTCGCGAAGTTTTTGTTTCGTCTTTAGCTTTGATGTTTAATGTGCAGGATACTGACGAGGCCCAGATACAAAGTCTTACGACTGCCATGAAAACTGCAACTTTTGCAGATGGCACATTGATTTT
>JBBTEQ010000061.1:0-22335 GCA_038042235.1 Bdellovibrionota bacterium
GGATACTTTTAAATAATGGAAAAAATGCTTTAATGCTTCTTAGACCTTCCCATTCTTTTTTTGGGTTCTTGGCCTCTGAAGATTTCACGTCTTCGTTCTTATATGAAATAAATTGTAATTTCCAATTTGGTTTTGATTTCTAAAGTATTGAAATCATTGAAGATAATCGTGAGGTGTTAAATTTAGTTGAGTGATTTCAATTAGTTATGACGTCGCGGCCTCGTTGGGCCTCATATTAAAATTAAATTTCAAAAAGGTAATCGGTGAAAAATGACATTTTCTAAAAATAATGTCAAATCCTGCCGAACTCTCAAATTCTATTTTTCTTACCCATTTCACCATTCTGGGTAAGTCCGCACAAAATGACATTTCTATTGAAAAATGTCAAAATTTGCCGAATAATGGCCTATGACTCCAAAACAGGAAACACAACTTAAAAAACTTGGCCCCTTTACTCTCGCCCAAGCGAGGGAAATCGGCATCAGTCATCAAGAGCTTTCAATTCTTGTAAAAGAAGAAAAGATCCATCGTATGCAGTGGGGAATTTATCTTCACCCCAAGGCCAACATTCCCAGAGAAATTGATTTCCAAATTGCTTATAAAAAATTTGGCCCAAATTCTGCCGTAGGTGGCCTTACGGCTCTTTTTCATTACAACCTTGCTGAGCAAGTTCCTAAACAAACATGGGTGCTGGTTCCGCCTGAAAAACGCGTCAGCTCTAAAAGATTCCGTATCATCCGCACAAAGACCCCGCTCAATATCGGCATCGTTGAGGGGAATGGCTACCGCATCGTCTCTATTGAGCGGGCCATTGTAGAGGCTTTTAAACTCGCAAGTAAAATGGGCGAGCGGACAGCAATCCATGCGTGCCGTGTCGCTATTCAACAAAGGCAAACCACGCTTAAAAAAATTGGAATGATGGCAAAGGAACTCGGCCTAACGTCCTATTTCAACAAATACTCCGAGGCCATTATAGGATCACTACAATGACAACAAAATCCAAAGGGGAATCCATCAGACAAAAATTGACCACCCTTTCTAAAAAAATGGGGGTTGAATACAAAGACCTTGAAACCATTTTTATGATTGAGCGATTAGTGGCTCGCTTGATTGTGGATAAACACCTTGCGAGCCATCTTGTATTCAAGGGTGGATTTGTGGGCCTTAAAATTTACGAATCCCCACGATATACCGTGGATCTGGATGCTCTACTTGTAAAAGCCAACATTGATGAAACCCTTGAACGAGTAAAACAACAGGCAGAGTCCGATTTGAATGACGGTGTTTGGTTCCGCTTTGAAAGTCAGACCGACCTTGCTACCCAAGGCGAGTACGGCGGAATCCGTCACTCATATAGAGCGAGCATCGGAGAGGTCCTAAAAAATCTTAAAAAAGCACAGGTCGTCCATTTTGATTTGGGGATTGGTGACCCGGTTACTCCGGGACCACAGAAAAAACAAATGCCATGTCTCTTGTCTCCCAATGATGAAATCAGTTGGTCGGTTTATCCGATTGAAACCATCTGTGCGGAAAAACTCCATGCCCTGATTTCTCATGGCGATCAAAACTCTCGCTCCAAAGATGTGCATGACCTTGCTGTATTTTTGCCGAAAGTTGATGCCCCCACGTTAAAAGAAGCCCTTAAACGAAGTTTTGATTTCCGCTCAACCGATTTGCCAAAATCATTTCAAACAGAAATTAAAAATATAAATACGGATTGGCTTGAGCGGGGCTGGGCAAGTGCCGTGGACTCCATTCCAAATGCGATGAGTTTTAAAACAGCTTTTGAAAAAGTGGTGCAACTGATCGGCGAGATTGAGACCAACTAATGCCAAGCCTGATTTTAGAAAACATTCTAACAAATAACGCCTAAATAGAAAAATGTAGGCCCAAAGTCCTGGGTTACATAATGACATCTTATCGGGTAGGCGGGGATACTTTTAGACTATGGAAAAAATGCTTTATTCCGCATTAGACCTAGAGCTTACTTCTGACTTTTTGCAATCTCCTGCGCCCGCATTGCGGCTTTTTCAAAACTGATTCTTAATGTGCGCTCGATTTCAAGTTCGCGCATCGAGGCTAGTCCCGCCGCCGCTATTCCTTTTTTTGAAGCCACCCGTGATTGTAATTCTTCGATTTCAATTTCTGTCGCTTGAGAGGCCAGCATCGAGGCACCAAGAAAAGTCTCAGTCGTCATTTTGCGGGCGATTTCGGGCGTAAAGCCGCGCTCTTCAATCCAGTCCTGCCAGTACATCATCATTTCAAAAATAAAACCGGTTCCACTGGAACAGGATATCATCAGGGCATCGAATTGATCTTCGGTATCGACCTGTAAAACATAACCCAGGCTTCCGAATAAATCTTCCATCAGACTGGTTACAAATTCATCGGTTTCATCAAGACAAATAAAGCCGATAACACCTCGGCCAATCAAAGAAGGTGTGTTGGGCATGAGGCGGACCAGGCGGCCCGATGGAATTTGTTTTTCAAGAGAGTCAAAAGGAATACCGGCAGCTAAAGAGATAACAATTTGATTTTTATTAAATTGCGCAGTTAAGCCTTCGAGTGCGCTTGAAAAATCTTGAGGTTTAACCGCAATAATGACCACATCACATTCAGAAATAATTTCCTGATTGTGAGACCGAGTCTGAACATGAAATTGCTCGGAAAGTTTTACTAATTTACCTTCGGTACGATTAGAAACAAAGATGTGATCCGCTTTAATTTCATTGGATTCAACTAAGCCTTTAACCAGGGCCTGAGTCATATTACCGGCGCCAATAAACCCGATTTTCATAGATTTCAACATTGGATTTTTGATGGTGGGCCTCATTTCGTTACTGTAATTTATATTACCTTTTATATCTCGCTGGCTTGATTTTTCACTAAACTTTTCAATGTTCTTTTTCCAAATAGCATCGTACCTAGTCTGATCCATGTTGCTCCCTCTTCAAGTGCAATTTGATAGTCGTCGCTGGTGCCCATTGAGAACTCATGTAAATTTATCTTAGTTCCAATATATTTTAATTCTTTAAAAAAAGCTCTATTTTTTTCAGCTACATTTTCTAAGGGTGGCATAGTCATAAGTCCAACGATCTCTAAACCTTCAAGTTTTTTCAAACGAGGCCAATCTTTTAAAAACATAATTTTTGAATAGCCGGACTTAGAGGCTTCGCCCGACAGATTGAGCTGTATAAAGCATTTTTGGGTGTGCTTGATCTTAAGTGCATTTTCAGATATTTTTTCAGCCAGTTCGAAGCTATCGACCGAGTGTATATAGGCAAAGTTTTTTTTAAGGAGTTTGATTTTATTTTTTTGAATTGGGCCGATAAGATGCCAAGTGATATTAAGTTCGCTAAAAAGGGCTATTTTTTTGAGGGCTTCCTGAATGTAATTTTCAGCAAAATCAGTCTGGCCTTCATCATAAAGAGCTTTTATTTTTTCAGGAGGTTGCAGCTTGCTGACAGCTAAAATTTTTTGCTTTGGTGATGATATATTTTTTAATATATCTTTTAAATTTGAGGCTCTTTTTGAGCTTTGCTCGTTTTTTACTGAGCCTTCAGAAAATCCCATCCTTTAAGTTTGAATAAATTTTCAAGAGCTTGCAAGGGAAGTCCGACGACATTATTAAAATCGCCCTCATATTTTTCAACAAATTTGCCACCGCTGCCCTGAATTCCATAGGCACCTGCTTTATCGAGAGGCTCTTTTGTAGCAATATAATTATAGATTTCCTGTTCGCTGATTTTGCGAAAGAATACCTCGGTTGTTTCAATATGAGACATATTTTCCTTGGTACCAAGGTCTAGCAAGTAGATCGCAGTTTTTACTTGATGCTGATTACCAGATAAAAGATTTAAAAACTCAAAGGCCATTTTTTCGTTTTCGGGCTTTCCTAGTGTATTTGATTTAAAACAAACCATCGTGTCGGCGCTTAAAATAACCGAATCATGGGACGCTAGACCTTCGTCTTGGGCCTTCTGTGCAGCCGCCATGGCCTTTCGTCTGGCTATGTCTAAAATTTGCTCGTTTAGACTTAGGTTTTTGTCAGGAATTTCCGATACATATACTGGAAGTGAAACAAATTGATAACCTGCCTTTTTAAGGATTTCTGAACGACGTGGAGATTGGGAAGCCAGGATTAAGTTTTTAAATTGTTTCATTAATATAAATTACTCGAAAAGAGGAATTATGGGTAGCGGATTTGGTGGTGCAGAAATTATGCTTTTTGCCGGACTAATAATGGCAGGGGTATCCGTGTATCTTTTTGTTTCGTCATTAATCGCGGGACGCCCAGGCGAATCGCAACTTTCATGGGCCAGCGGCAATGAACCGATTAAATCTAAAAATGCTGTTATTAATATTTGCAGGCCGATGGTGCACCAATTCACAATGCAACATGCCGCCCGAGTTAAATCTGAAAAATACCGAAAAAAAATCAGAATTCTAATTAAGACCGGTGGCTTAGCTTCGGAAATTAACGAAGATGAATTTATTGGTTTACAATTGTTTTTGGGTTTTGCATTTCCAGTGTTTTTATACATTATGAATTTTACTTTGGATTTGGGTTTTCCGCCCGTTATGGTTGTGGGCCTCGGGTTTATCGGATTTTTTATGCCTCAGATGCACTGTAAGGCGACTAAAAAAGCTCGCGAATTAAGTGTAAGAGCTGACATGCCATTTTTTATTGATTTACTGGCCTTGTCTGTTGAAGCGGGTTTGGATTTTTTCGGTGCGATTCAGAAAATAGTGGATAAGGTGGCTAACTCAGAATCGGTTTTAGCTGAAGAATTTAAAATTGTATTAAAGGATATTAAAATCGGTTCATCTAAAACTGAAGCCTTAAAAGAAATGGCGCTTAGATTGGATATGCCGGAAATCACTAGTTTCGTGGCGGTTTTAATTGATGCCGAGGCATCAGGTACAAGCATTTCGCAGGTTTTAAAAGATCAATCTGTTCAAATGCGTCTTGAAAGATTTTTACGTGCAGAAAAAGCAGGCGCACAGGCGTCGCAGCTTATCATGCTACCACTGATGATGTTTATATTACCGGCCGTGTTCATTATGGTTTTCGGTCCCGTGTTTTTGAAAATGATTAATCCGGGTGCGGGGGGATAATGATGGCAAAACTTTATAAAACCTCTGGCGGCAATGGCGATAACTCTGCTTCCGGCGCTCAGTTGTTAGTCGATCATTTGGATATAGCCGAGAGTTTTCGAACACGGGCAAAGGGTCTACTTGGCCGTAAAGCTCTCCATGCAAATGAGGCTCTGTGGATTAAGCCGTGTAATAATATTCATACTTTTTTTATGAAATTTGCAATTGATTGTATTTTTGTTGATAACAAAATGGAAATTAAAAATTTAGTACAAAATGTAACTCCTTTCCGGTTTGTTGGACCTTTTTGGAAATCTCATTCGGTCATCGAAACTCCTTCCGGATTTATTGAATCAAAAAAGTTAAAGATCGGAGATCATCTGTATGTGGTCAGTTAGAGTTTTATACGGACAGCAGGCGGGTCAGATTTACGATTTAAAGTTGGGTAAAAATGTATTTGGACGCGGTGGTGTAAGTGATTTGAAAATTCAATCATTGGGTATCTCGAAAGAACACTGTGAAATTCATGATTATAAAGATAAGATGATGATTGTTGATTTAAAATCAAGTAATGGTACTTTTGTTAATGGTGTTAAAATTCAGAACTCAATTGTTCGCGTTGGCGATAAGGTAAGTTTATTTGATGTAATTGTAGATATTATTCCAACTCCGGATATACGTCCCAAAACAGAGCCAAAACCAAAACCGGTTAAGATTATGAAAAACCCGCCCGTACCAGTGAGACCAGCGCCACCTTTACCGATGCAAATAGGCGGTCAGCAAGGAGTAAATTATCCTGCACAAGGAAGTGGAGCTCTGCAAATGGGTTACCCGCAACCTCAACCTTTATACCAAGGTCAGTCAAATCAATCTGGACAACAAATGGCTGCCCCGCAGGTGTCATTTCAACAAAATATGGAAAACTACGTTGAAAATGTAGTCATGCCAGCAATTTACAAATTAGGTATAATATTTTCTTTCAAACAGATATTGCTAGCATTTGTGATTATCTTTATTTTTGGGGTAACAATTTTATCAACGATTCCATTGACGAATATAATTAAAGAGTCAAATTTGGATGAAGCCGGAAAGCGGGCAAAATCCGTAGCTAGAGCTGTAGCCAAATATAATGAACAGGCGTTGTTATCCGGACAGCTCGGTAATTTAACTGTGGAAGACGCTCTAAAAGAAGAGGGAATAAAATCGGCCATTATTATTCAGCACAGTGATGGTTTAATTATCGCACCGCCGGAAAAAGCCGGACGCGATGATTCAAATCCGTTAGTGTTAGTGGCGCGAAAAGAATCGCGGGCGGTATTTAAACAAATTGATGCCAATACAATCGGTGCTTCATTTCCGATAGCGGTTTATGACCCTATATCTGGTGAAGCAACGCCTAAATATCACGCGATCGTCAATTATGATATCAGTGTACTTAATTTTGATAACGGAAAAATGGTCAGCTTATTTATGCAAACCTTGGTTATTTCGGCTGTACTGGGGATGATTTTGTATTTTTTATTTGCACGACTTATTGAGTTTCCGATAAAAAATCTGAACCAACAGATTGATAAGGCTTTGCTTGAAAAATCAGATCGTACAGAGGTTGCATTTGATTATCCTGTATTTCAACAGCTGGTTTCAAACGTAAATACAATTTTAAACCGGGCCTGGAGCGCCACCGGATCTGTCGAGGCACAACCTAAGCCGCAGCAGAATAAAGATCTGGAATTTTCGAATTTAGTGGAGATGATTTCTCATTCGGCAATTGTTGTAGATACCGAACAGCGAGTTATTGCTGTGAATTCTAAATTTGAAGAATTATCACAGACGAGTAAAGAAATAATTTTAAACCAGAGCTATCAGGGCATTACAGATAATGCTCTCGTGCAAAATATGGATTCTTTAATAGCAAGAGCGATACAGTCTCCATACGAAAAACAAGTCGACAGGATTCCATTTTCTCAATTTGAATGTGAGGTCTTTTGTCAGACATTTTTAAATGCAAACGGAGAGCCTCAATATTTTGTACTGACTTTAATGCAAGTTAATGAAGGATAAAAATGGCAGCTAAGGTAGAGCAGGCATCTGAAATAAAAATTAAGCTGAGTGTTGTCAAGGGACCACATTCGGGCCGAGTATTTCAGTTGAATAAGTCTGTATTTACGATCGGGCGTGGCCCAGAAAATGACGTCGTCTTAATAAATGATCCGCAAATCAGTCGCTCGCATGCTCAGATTTCGGTTGTAGATCGGGATATAGAAATCAGTAACTTAAGCGACAAAAATGCCATTTTTGTGCTGGGTGAAAGTGTGAAAAGATGGAAAATCGCTAACAATTCAAACTTCACAATCGGCGACAGTGAAATTAATGTTGAGTATGATCTGGGTCCAGCGCCAGAGCCAGTAAAGCAAAGTAAACCAATGGATAAAGTGGCGGATGTTGTGCCAATCAAGGCTAAAGCAGCGGTACCATCGGCTCCGACAACAAGAGCCCTTCCCGCAACTAAAAATGCGGCACTGGAAGCACGTGGACCTCAAGCGATGAGTCGCCCGGCCACTACCAGACCCAATCAAAAACCCGCTTTAGCTAGGCCGGCACCACAGGCCTATGCAGCCAGTGCTCGGCTTCAGCCAAACCCAAATGCGCCCGCAGATGACTCGCTTATGGCCAGTCCTAATTTTAAAATTTACCTTATTGGTGCCATTATTTTGGGAACTATCTATTTTTATTTTTCAACTCCGAATAAAAATTCGCGCGCTAAAAAAATAACTTCAACTCTGCGCTATGAAGATGAGGTTAATACGAGAATGGTATCACAGAAAGAAATCGAAAGGGAAAGCGAACGGGAGGCGCGGTCAAAAGAGCGGTCCAGATCGCCACAGGCATTCCGTATCGAAGAAAGCCTTGTGCGCGGCATGCGTGACTTTCAATTGGGTAATTATACAAGAGCACAGGAATTTTTTCAGCTGGTTCTTAATTTAGACCCAGACCATGCACTTGCAAGACGATATCATTATTTGTCAAAAGTCAGATTTGACGAAGTCCTCCAAGAAAAATTAATGCTTGGAGAATCGTACTTTAAGAAGCATAATTTTAGAATGTGTGAGTCTATGTTTCGACAGGTTATGGACATGCTGAACGGAAAAAATAACGATCAGAAACTTTTGCTGGCCACTAAGAAGGCAAGAGAATGTGAACTGGCAACAGAGGGTATTCGTTAATGTCACGCTTGAAAGTAATGCTTCGTGGAGCATTAATCAGTGAAATTGAATTAAATCCTGAAAAAGAATATGTCGGTGGACGTAAAGATGGATGTGACATTCGTCTGCAGGCAGAAAAAGGCATATCGCGCGAGCATTTCAGACTAAAATTTGCAGAGAGCGGCTGGCAACTTATTGCAATTTCGAGATTTGGTGATATTTTTTCTTTAGGCCAAAAAGTTGAAAATATCGATTTACAACATGGGCAGACGTTTCAGATTCCTCCCTATGAGTTTAACTTTTCAGATGTGCCGGATGCGGGCTTACCGCTTTTAGGTAATGCGGCAGCGCCTTCAGAGTTTAGCGAAAATGAAAGAACGGTTATAGGGGCTTCGCCTCAAGTGCCTTATATTAAGATGGTCAGTTCAAATGGCGAAGTTCGTGAGATGCTTCGGCTGGAAGTCGGAGAAGTCTGGGTGTCTGGGCGCGATCCTTCGTGCCAGATTATTATTCCGGATCAGAGAGTCAGCCGAAGGCAGTTTGAAATTTATAAAGTTAATAGTGCCTATACAGTTTTAGATCTGGGTAGCGCGAATGGTACTTTTTTGAATGGCAGTCCGATTTCGTCTACCGATCCGCAAACGCTTAAAAGCGGTGACGCTATCAGTGTTTTAGATAACATGATGTTTTTTGAGCTTCATGATCCGAATTTCAAATATAAAGTCGAAAGAATTGAAGTTCCACCAATGCAAATTGAAGAGATTCCGAATGAGGAAGAAATTCCGAATGAAGAAGAAGCTCTTGAAGAGGTGCCTGAGTTTGAAGAATATGGCGCCGCTGATCAACAATTGATGACAACTGAAGATCTATTTTCCGGAATGCCAGATCAAGGCGGCATGGACTCAAATCAATTTTATGGTTTTCAGCCGCCGCCGCCACCTCAAGTGCCGGTTTCAGGTTTAAAAAAATTAATGCAGAATAAGCCGATGCTTGCGGTGATGGCCATTGTTTTTTTAGTCCTGTCTTATTATCTCAGTGAAATGTTAGCGCCGCCACCAGAAGCGCCAACGACAGTTGTTAGCGATGATCCATTTTACAAATTAACTCCTGAACAGCAAACAGAAGTTACAGAGTATTATAAATTGGCTGAACAGATGTACAACCAGCAAAAGTATGATTTGGCCATAGAAAAAATAAGAAAACTTAAGGAGATACTTCCATCCGGATACAAAAATAGCGCTATGATCGAGTCGGATGCAGAATCTGCAAATGCAAATTATATTCAAAAAATTAAAGACGACGAGGCTGCAAAAGCATCGGTCGAACTGATTGCAAATAACATGAAAATTATCGCTAAATGTTCTAAATTATTAACACCAGCCATTACTTCAGCTGAAATGGGCTCCTGCTTAACGCCGGTATTTGCCAACCCAGGTAGTGAGGAAATAAGTAATGAGACCACAAAAATAATGGGTGAGGTCGCAAATATTGAAGCCGACAGATTAAAAAAATTAGAGGAAGCAAAAGCTTTTGATGAACAAGTAAAAAATTTAAATAATCTTTTTGCCGAAGCCGTAAAGATACAGGAACAAGGCTATGCATTTAAGGCGATAAAAAAATACCAAACGGTGATTAAATCTGACTTGCCAGACCCGAAGAAGCTAAAAATCAAAGCACAAAGTCGCATTGATTTCATTGAACAGAAAATAAAAGAAAAATCACAGCTTAGTATAAGTTCAGCAGAAACACAGTTTAAGGCGGGAAATCTTAAAGAGGCTATTATAACTTTACGGGAAGCTAAAATTTATGATCCTGAAAATAAAAATATATTGAAAAATATTGAGGCCTTTTCTTTTGAGCTTAAAAAAAAGGTGAGGTCCATTTATCAGGATTCCGTTATAGATGAAAATTACGGTTTAATTGAAAATACAGAGACCAAAGAGGGCGCCAAAGAAAAATGGAAAAAAATCACCGAATTGGATCTTGAAGATGGAGAGTATTTCCGCAAAGCCGTTATTAAATTGCATCGGTACGGGGTTCAATAGTGAAATTTTATTCGAGATCAGGATATGAAGGGCAAAGGTTGGCCGCAACGCAAGTATTTAATTTGATGGATGACCAACTGATTGTGATTTTAAGAAGCTGGGGATCCGCAGATTACAATCAGAAGTTCATTGACGATGTAGTACATTATTTATCTTCGACCCAGGCCGATCTTGACGTCACCACGCCATTTGAGTATCAGGAAAGCCTAAGTAGTTTGGCTAATCGCACTCGAGTTTCGCTACTGCTCGGACATGACTCATTTTACAGAAATGAAAATAAAAATGAATTTTTAGTGGGGTTCGAGGCCACTGTATTATTAAAATCTAAAAATGAATTAGCGTGGTCGAGTGTTGGGCGATTTTCAATTGATAAAGTGGTTGATAAGACTCTGCAAACCTATATGAAAAATGGATCAGATCTCGATATCGAGGTCTTGCTTCCTGTACAGCTCCTCGGTATCGGGCAAGATGTCAGTATCAGCTCGGGATCTATGCTTATAAATGACGACACTCAAATAGTGTTGTCGTCGCTTTACAAATCAGACCTTTGCATTGGTCAAGGTGATAATCTTCAGAGTTTAATAGATGTTCGTTCAGTTGCCGGTACTTATTGGTATTCGGTTATCTCGCCGGCCTCATAGAGTTTTGCAAAAACACCAACAACATAGTTTTCAGATTGTTCCTGTGTCATGCCCGTACCTGACTTAGTCAGCATCGTTGCCATTTCGAGTAAACTTTTTCCATTTAGCAATCCCGCCAAAAATTGAGCTTCCAGATTTTTTTGCGATTGCAAGTTAAAGATATATTGCGAGTTAGCAGGGGGGAGGGCGGTGATGTCGCGCAGCCACTCAGGATATTGTGAATGGCTTTTAGGTCTTTTTGTGCCTTTAATTTTTTGAGCTTTAACGCAAATTATATGTTCTTCACGTTTTTGTACATCCAGCGGCGATTGCAAATAAGCAACAAACTGGGTTTCCTGAGTCAAGGAGCCAAAGCCGGACTCAATTAGGCACTCTAATAAATCTTCACTCATGTAACGATGAGCCATATTTTGTTTTTCAAAACTTAAGGGTCCGAAAATGAGCAATTCACCTTCAGGCTTCAGTAAAAAATTAAGTCGTTTTGCTAAATCTGTAAAAGGTTCCGCCACAATATCAATAACCCAGGGACAAATAATCACATCGAAAATCTGATCTTGAAAGGGATGATCTGAAATATCTCCCAATATAAATTCAACCTGACCTTCATTTAGTGCAGCTTCGGCTTTAAGCCGGTGAGTAATCGAAATTTTATCTTGAGTTAAGGCCAGTGGTGCCACTTCAGTAAGCTCTACTGTCTGACCTGAACAGATTTTTTTGGCCACGATTGATAGCAATGGGTTCACATCAATTTGCACAATTTGAAGTTGTGGAAACAGTTGAGCTAGATCGTAAGCGATGCGTCCAGCGCCTCCACCAACTACCAGCGCGCGCCCTTCTTTAATATTTATTTTTTTTAAAAAACTTTGGTAAACAGCATTTTCAGACTGGCCCCAGGACCAATCGCGAAAAATATTTTTAGTGTAAGATTCAAAGTGCTGCCCGCTGGGAATGCGGTGATTTAAAATTTCTGCAGTCGAGATCAGATTGGTTTTAAATTCAAATTCCTTAAGTAGGTTTTCAATCTCGCTTAGATATTGTGTTTCGGCTTGCAGCTGAATATTCAGCCGTTTTTCTGTACTTTTAAGCAAATTAACAGAATGCAGAGCTTTATTGATTTGGGCAATTCGTTGATTTTTGGAATTTAAAAAAAACTCGGCCTTGTTGGACCACTGCTGAAAAGCCGATTGATTATGCCTAAATAAAAATGGCACCGGAGATTTAATCTCAAAATTTTTATAAGTGGGGTCTAATAAAGTTTTTATAATAGTACTCACTTTTAAATGTTGCCCTATCTTTAAGAAATCAAGCAAGATAAAACTGATCTAATCTTGATAAAAAACACCACAATTATAGGCTCAATCTACAGTTGTGAAAGTATTTCTGGCAGAACCCTAAAAGCATCACAAACACGGATTTTATCTTGAGAAACAAAATCTTTTTTTGAGTTATAGGTCAGTTGATAGGATTCCACATGTGGGAACTTTTTCTTTAAATATTTTAAATGTGGCGAAATAGTCGTGTCATTGTATTTACACTCGATAAATAAAATTGGCTTTTTATCTTCAACGACAACAAAGTCCACCTCGCGCTGTTCATTATCTTTAAAATATCTCAGCTCAATTTCTCTGCCTTGAGTGTCTTCTAAAAAATGCACGCGCTTCAACAAATGGCTACCGATCATATTTTCAAATCTGTATCCAGATTCTTTTACTAAGGTCCAATCATAGTGGTAATGTTTTTGCTCTTTTTTAACAGCTTTAATCTTTGGCGAGCCAAAGGGCGACAGTCGATAAATTGCGTAAAAGCGCTCATAAATATCAAGCCATTTTTTAATTGTTTTAAAACTTGTTTGAACGTCTTCAGAAATACTGTTAATCGAAAGTGGGCTGCCAACTAATTCTGGTAATCGCATTAATACTAACTCTGCCGTTCCAAGATCATGAATTGACTCAACTGAGCTGATATCATCTCTTAAAATGCGAGATCTGTATTCCTTTGACCATCGAGTGGCCTCGATTTTATCTCCTTTTAAAAAAGGCTCCGGAAAGCCACTAAGCTCGAAAAGCGTTTCAAAGTCTGAAAAGAAAGCCGATTTTAATTCATCAAAAGTAAATGGATGGAGCCTTAAAAAATGATAGCGTCCCTGCAGCGAGTCTCCACCATATCGGTACAAATCTAACCTCGCACTGCCTGTTACTAATATTTGCTGTTTTTTATTTTTATCGTAAAGACCTTTAAGATAATTTCGCCACTTTTTATATTTGTGAATTTCATCAAAGATCCACGTCTTCTGAGATGGCAGTTCATATTTAAGAATTTTTTCGCGGTCGACTGAAGAGTCCCAGTTTAAATACGATTGTTCAGAAAATAAATCTAACGACAGTGTGGTTTTGCCTACCTGCCTAGGGCCTCCAAGAAAAACCATCTTGCTTTTTAAGTCTTTTAGGATTTGCTCTGATAAATATCTTATTTTCATACAATACATTAATCCTTAATTTGGGATGATTGTCAAAAAATTAGTACTTAATTCTAGACAATAGTCAAAAATTAAGGATTTTTATCGGATTGCATATTCATAACTGAATTCATGCTTAAGTCTTATTTTTTGAATTGTATTGTTCAATCAAGCCTCGACCTTAATTGTACTTAGTCGCTGGTCTAGCTCAAAACTTAAAAGTGTATCGCGGTTTTTAAGATTCTTAAATTTTGTTGCTGATTGAATACTTTGTAGTTTTAACTATTCCGAAACCTCAAGGTGGACCGTGAAAAAATAGTATTAACTTACAGGGTTCGGGGCCAGCGGTGAATTTCAGGGATGAGACGTATACAATTTAAACCAACGAGCACTTGAGAGTCGAAGGCCAGAAGTTTTCAAGCGGAACGCCACAATACAAAAGCGATCCATAAAGCTACGCAAAAGTGAATAAGTCTCGCATAAGATAAGTCGAGCAGAAGTAGTGTAGTGTCTAATCTTGAGAAATTTACTTGGGCTGTTGCACAGGTAGAGTTGTTCATTTTTGTGCCAAAGTTATTTCTCATTTTAGTGCGTCTGGTTTTATGAATTGTTAAAAATTTGTTAAGAAAAATATACTAATTTAAAGCATTATGCACTCGTGTTTAGATAAACTTATTTACAATCGTGAGCTGGCGCAGCTGGATCATTTGGATTAGCCGTTGGCGGTGTAGTTGGCGGCGGCGTTACCGGCCGAACAACAGGCGGTGGCTCAATTGGTGGCACAACAGGCGGCGGCACAATTGGCGGAGGAGGTACACCCGCTGCAGTTAATTGAATATCTGCGCAGGAGAAGTAAAGGCTTGGGTTTAGCGGATTTTCAGTCATGACTTGAATCATCTGAAATGTGCAGGCCGTACAAGTTACGTTGGGTAAGGTGATGCTAGTCGTGTACTGATGAGGAGTTAAATTATTATTTTGGTCATCGATAACAGTTTTAAGTAATTGAAAATTGGCATCTCCAGCCGGAGAAAAATAAAACTCAAAACGGCCGGGATGATTAATGGTTTCTTCCCACTGAATAGTAACCGTAGAACCTGCTTGTAATACTTTGGGCGTAGCTGTTCGCGGGACGCCACCGCAGGGGCCGATTTTAATTCCGGCATTATTATTTCTTGGGGGTATGAGGCCGCCTGCTAAAAGGCGTGCATGAGCTAGCACTTGTGTACCATAAAGCAAAGAAATTAGAATAATTGATAGTTTTAACATTTTATTTATTCCTCACGAGCTTTGCTTGCTCTTGTGACTCATTACATTGTTTAACTATGTCAGCTAAGGCTGCCGCTGTATCTTCTCCAGAGCTTTGCATTAAACTTGACTGAATTGTTATATCAAAATAGTTGCAGTTCGCCTCTTGGCGATTATATTCGCCTCCGCTGCGGAAATCATTTTCATCTATGCTGGCCATTTTTCTTGCAGGGGATGTATCATAGTTGCGAATTGTCGTAGGCACACAAAAGCTCTCATCGCCAACTAAAATACAAGTTTGCGAAGGTTTAACTTCATTTGCAGCGATCTCGCTGAAATTTCTCAGTTCACAAGAGTAGTTCGTTTGATTAAGGCAATTAAGACCATCAGCATTTGATACTTTCTGCAGATTAGTGGCTTGAACTTTAGCTGAGCATTGAGAACTTAAACTGGCCAGTGCAGTGCTGGAGGCCGCGGTAAATCCCCCTTTAGAGCAATTTTGATAAAACACTAATAAGCCAAGTACAGATACAGACAATATAAGTGCATTCGATTTTAAAATTGAGATTTTTTTATTTTTTATATTCATCTGATATCACCGAATCCAATTGTAAAGTAATCTGTTTTTGTTCTAGTTGGAAAATACATTGGCAGACCTGTCATAATTGGAGCTACAAATCTTGTAGCTGGAACAGGATTAGGTAGTGCAGTAATTGGTACGTTAAATACAACGGCATGCCAGGTTACGGGTACAGATACATCTTCTACTCCAACTACAGTTGGATCAGCGGTTGCCTTCATGAAAACAGATATATCAGATACTGTAACCGCTGTTGTATTGCCGATAATTTTAGGATTCAGAAGACGATATTGATTTTCAACAACTGTTAGACTGTCGCTTGCCATGTGCACTTCAATTTCAAGAATGGCATTTGCTAATCCGGCGACAGGTGGCTTAAGACCTGACAACGGAAATCTTAGTAATGCTGGAGCCGTAACCAGAATTGAAGGAATAGTAGCTGGCACCTGTATGCTTGAGGTTAAATGTTTATAAGGTGCTACTGCAGGCGGCGTGCTAGCCGGCGGTGGCGTAGAACCTGGCGGTCCCGTAGAAGCTGGCGGTCCCGTAGAAGCTGGCGGTCGCGCCAGTTCTGCAGAAGCCCAAGCCTGAAGAGCTGTTAGTACATCCGGTCGCACAACTGGATCGCTACATGGACTATCGGCACAGTGGCTATTACCCGCAAATTCTATAAAAATCGAATCTGCCGGTCTAGAAAAATCAATTAACTTTTCTGTAGTTGAGCCATTTCGAAACCCAGTCGCTACAGCATAAGCTGTGTTGATATCAGGAGATACAAAGTGAGGATTGATAAGATTTCCATGGCACTTTACGCAACCTCGCGATTGCGCAAATGAATAAAAACCTGACCTAAATGATTCAATACCTGGATTACTTATATTGTTTGAACTTTGATCGAAGGCCGTGCCGCCGCCATAACTTATTGATTTAAAGCTTTGGTCACAGCCTGAAAGTATCAAAATCAGAGCCGCAATATAAAATGTCTTTACGGTGTCTATTTTATTTTTTACTTTTACGTCCATTTTTAACCACCATTTTATTTGTTACAACTTAGGTCATAAGTTATGTCACAACTTATATGACCATTATTTTACTCGGATTCGACGCAACTCCTGTACTTTGCATTGCAGTTAGTGCAGAACTCGGTATGCTGCCGTTATTTGTGAAAGCCAGAGCTGAAAGATAAAGTCCGGCCACAGCTTCGTTTGAAGATACTAAAGCAGGATCTGCCTTAACATTGCCAGTTGCAGCTGTTATTGTACCTGTGAATTTTGATGCAACAGGACCACCAACCGGATTGTAAAATATTATTAATCCAGCATTATAAGCTCCGCCACCATCGCCTACGGCTACCGGGGCTCGCATTCCAACTGCGGCTACTCCGTTAATAGTTGCAGTAACTGCGGCAGTACCATCGGCTATTGCCTGACCATTAGATAAATAAATCATGGCACCGCGTTCTTGTGCAACATCACAAGCTGCAAGGAACATAACAACTGTTCTTGCCTCTTCGATATCTTTTGGGGAGATGTCATTTTGCGGGCTATTACCGTGGTAATCTCGTCCACCGAATTCAAGTATAACTCCGCCAGCTACGCCTTTTGCTGATTGATAAAATGCGGCTAGCTGCCCTTGTTCATTTTGCGTTAAATTTGCCAAGGTCACTCGACCTGCAAGAGCCGGAACATTAACTGGATTAAACAATGTCTGTCCGTAAGTTGGATCTGCTAATAATGAATTACCAAAAAAAGCACAACCTGCGTTTGTAACTGCCGTTTTGGCGCCCTTGCGGTTTGCGTTTCCAAAAACACCTGAAAGTGCATCAGTAATTGAATTTATGGCATTTGAAGTGGCTGTTAAGGCACCCGAATTTGTTAAACCTGCTGCAGCCGGCGTAAGACTGAAAGAACCGGCTAATAAAGCTGGAGTTGGGTTATTAACTGTTGAAGCGGGTAGTCCCCTTGACCAATTAGCTAAAGCCTTTGAAACTCTAACTTTTAAATCTTTACCCATTTGAGATGGTTTAAATGGACTAACTCCCGCAACTAATCCGGTATTCTCACCGGCGCCATCATCTTTATTAAAGGCACCTTGATGTCCACCACCACTAACTTTACTAAGAACATTGGTGCGCCATGCGGCAGCACCACCTGGATAACCCGGAGGGCCTTGTAAAAGTGTATAACCAAATGGACTTGTACTATCAATAACTAAATTAGGTCCTAATCTTACCAAATTAGCTTGGCCAGATATTCCATAATTTCTAGCCATGCCGGCGTTCATTAAGGCCGCTTGTTCATCACTGATAAATCTGGCGCCCATTGTTGGGCCGCCCGAAGAAAAGATTTGCGCAATTGCGCCGGGTTTCAGTGATGGGGGCGGACAAATCAGATCTGCTGCCATTGCTTTTTTTGCAAATGCGGCAGATACAAAGTTAGACATAATAACACTCATAGTTCCTGTAGCTAAACCGCGCTCTAAAAATTCCCGGCGAGTAAAACCACCGCGATGATTTGAGTTGCTATCGGCTAGTTCTTTCCAGTTTTTTACAGTTTTGATAATCATTGTCTACCCCTTATTTTTTTAAATCTAAATTAATTAAGTAATTAAAATCCTAGTAAAGTTGAGCCAGCAGTATTTGCTGCAATACAAACTCCCATAAATGCAATAATACTTGTGTTACCTGCAGCGCTTGAGATATCTGTAACCAACTTATTGAATGCAGCTGTAATCGGCGCTGTCGCCACACTGTCTGAAGCTATTAAAGCTGTGTGCTGATCGAGCATGCGCATTCCGGCAGCTACTAGCGCGGCCTGATTAACGGTAATTGTTGATGCTGGATTAACATTGTATCTGGTTAACATTAATGAATTGGCGCCGCCAGTCGTTAAATCAGAACACGCGCCGTAAGTTAGGAGCTGTATTTGATCATAACCTGTTGCTCTGGTTGGATCTGTAACCTTAGGTAAATTGGTTCTTAATTGGATTAGAGATCTTGCAAAATTACCGGCAGCTGGTCTTACATTTCCCTGTAATCCATTTTCAATTCGCATAACCACGGCATCTGCAGTGGGAACACTGAATGATCCAACTCCAGCAACCTTGGCTCCATCGCCAGCATCATTGGCGTTTGAACCTGTGTTCATATCTGCAGCGATGTCAACGTAAGCTGCGTTGCTTGAACTTTGCGTAAACGATTCTTTCTTGCTGCAGTTTTGAAAAGAAACTATTAAAAGTACAGCGGCTGAAGCTCCTATTATAATCTTTGCATTTCGTTTCATAACCCCACCTTTATCTAAATTATCTAAATCAATTTTTTTAAACACTATTGACAACTCGCATGGGCAGCAACCTGAGAAATAATCGTTCTTATGTCATCAGTTCCTCTAACCGCTGCGAACGGATTTGCCATATTTGCGATTCTAGCAACCTCTGCTTCACTAAGTGTACCCATAGGGCAAATTTCTTGAACAACTCGTTTTGTTAAATATTTGTAAACAATCGAAGACTTTCCAAGTTCCTGTCCAAGAGAGTTTAAACCTTCACCTTTAAGTGCGCCAGTCCAACCCATTCTTAAAAGCACTCCACTTGATGACCAAGTCTGAGTTAAATCCCAAGTTTGTTGTAAATCAGTTGGATAACTATTTGGATTACATTGAATTGTTGGTGTTGCTTGTAAATTACAAGCAAGTGTTGCTGCGCGCTTGTTGACATCAGATCCCAATGATTTTCTTGTTGCAGTTGCCGGTGTCTGAATATAAACAAATCCTCTAACTGCATCAAAATTAAATAAATCCGCCACAGTATTATAGCCATGATTCAGCGAAGAATATCCGCCACCATGACAAGAAATACAGGCGGCTTGCCCATCGCCTTTGAAAAAATTCGGATCATTTTGTGGAATAAATTTCGGTACATTCTGTGGGCTGGCAAACGACGATTGCACATCAACTAGAGTTAAGCCATTTGCAATCTCCCACATAGCTTCGATCATTCGCAGATTGGTACCTGCAGTTGCGCCGTACATTGCAAATGAATTATCTCCACTTCGATCGCTTAGGGTTATATATCCACCAACATGTTTTATAGGAATTGGAATTGGAACTACGGCTCCAGCTGCGGTTTTGGCATTTTGTCCTTCAACCCGCACGATATCAGTTTGCCAATTTACCGCTGCAGCTTTCGCTGGAGTTAAACTTGAAGCGTGTGTAGGTGATACGTCTCCTGATACAGTTATAGCTTGTCTTACTAAGTAAGTTGCATTTTCAGACCAAATAGTACTGATACTTGGAGGCACGCCGCCTGCACCGCTAAAATGGGCAATTAAAAATGCAGTTCCTGCGTTATCAGTTACGATAGTTGAATCTAATGCTGGATTCTGCATCTGAAAAGCTAGGCGCTTAGCCAGATAGTTAACATAGTGACTTGTATTTGTAGCTAACAAAGCGGCCCCCGCCACATCGCCAGCCTGTACTCTTTGTACCATCTGAGCAAATACAGGATCCGTTATTGGCATTTTTCCGCCAGTGATTGTATTGGCAATCCTCAGGGCCTTGCTTGTAGCAGGAACATCAACTATGGCTTTAGAGTTTATTGAAATTAAAAGCAAAACCACAATCAATAAAATAAACCTATTACTTATATTATTTGACTTCAAGCTATCCCCCCTGTTTCGTAACCAATTAACCTAACCCCAGAACACATTTACAAACACCGCCATACCAATACTAAGTAATTAGACTCGGTGGCAGCATAAAACTATACTATCACTTATCGTACCAATTCCAAAAAAACTTAAATTATAGTTCAAATAAAATAGGTTCGTTTTAAACAAAAAAACTTAAAAAAATGTTTCAGCTTGATACACAATTGATGGTCAATGATTTAACATCAGCTAATATGTCAACAATTACGCTAAATTTCTTATTAATTTCAGAGTGTTACCTCTATAGTTTCAGATTAAAGTGTATATTAAATTTACAATTAGATACTTCGTTTTATTTACTATTGGCTGGTAATCGATTTTGAATACGTTCTGTAAAGAACTTCTTTTCTAATTTTTTATAGGCCTCGTATCTGACTGTTGAGCCTAAGATGTCAGCCTGTTTTATAATATTGGCATCTTCTAATTCTTTGAGCTTAGCCAGATCGCTTTTAAGCCTATCTTTTTTGAGAGTGGGAATTTTTTCATCAATTGTTTGAACAAGGGCTTTTGAGTTGGAGATCACTTGCACCACTTTTTCTTCATCAACCTGCCATTGACGTAAAAAGTATTTAATAGCGTGGCTGACCCATTCGCGCTGAACAGACTCGTCTAAATAGGTAGTGCTAAAGTTTTCGGTGTAAAGCGTTGCCCCGACATACTCATCATAGTACGTATTGGTTTTTGTCGGTACAAAAGCATTCTGTAAGTCAGATTCTTTTCTCTCCAGCGCTATACGAGCCAGTTGTTCTTTAACGGGGTCAACGCTCAGCCTGCGGTAGGCATAATTACCCACAAATACACAAATAAGACCGGCAACAAACCCCCTCATTATAAAGCTTGCGTTCTCACTTTTTTTGCGTTTTTTCCAGTCGTCCAACTGCTGAGTATGTTTAGACTCTGAACCTGTGGTTAAAGAACTTTTAACTTGAATAACCGAGTTGATCAATTCGAAATTTTTTTCAAAATCAAATGAAGCTCCACTTTTTTTGGCCAGCAATTCAATTTTGGTAGCGATTTCCTGTGATAAATCGACGCTAAATCTTTTAACTGCGTTTCCGTGTTCATCGCGAATTTTTTGCAGCTCTTTTAACTCATTCGCTTTGTAGTCGTTAAATTTTTTAGATTCTAGATCACGTAAATTTTTATATTCTTTTTCGACATCTTGTTTTGCATTTACTTTGGCTTGATTACCGGCTAAGTTCAGCTGGTTCAATTGTTCTTCGGCCTGGTCTTTTTTTTCAGAAATGAGCCCATAATTGCGTTTTAACTCTTCAAGTTCTTTTTCGGCCTTCAATTTGTTTTGTTCCCATTCTACCTTTAGCTTATCGAACCTGGCCGTTTCTTCTTGCATGGAATTATGTAATTCAAGGGTGTCGTGATGCTGTTTTTTTACAAACTCAAGATTTTCTTTTTCATGCTTAAGTTGGCTCATTACTTTGTGCAATTCAATTTCAGAATCATCTTTAAGTACTTTATTTTTTTTGTGCGCCTCTTCACATTCGGAGAGCTTCAGTTCAATTTTGGTTAGCTCGTCTTTGTAGAGTTTTAAGCGGCTTTCATGTTCATTTTTTTCAGTTTCAAACTCAACCTGATAAGATCGCTTTTTACGGAGTATTTCATTCTCGGCATCGGTAATAAGGCGATTTTTTTCAAAGAACATATCCGATTTCATTTTTTCAATAGAAAGCTCTAATTTAACCAAATTTTCTTTTTCAATTTTTTCAAATTGCTTTTCTTTTTCTTTTTGAATTAAATTTCGATGTTCGGTCCATAGATTTTGAATTTCTTCGTTAGCTTGTAAACGCTTGTCATTGAGCATTGCTTCGGTTTCGGTTTGTGATCGCGTAAGTGCTCTTTTTGTTTCGTCGAGTAAAGCTTCAACTAATTTTTGATACTTTTCATAGGCTTCTTGTGTTGCCTGTTCAGCTTGAATCCGGGTTTCATTAATAGAGCGGGCTTTATAAACATCGACACTTTTAATCATCGAGTTTTTTATAAACTCGGCTTCTTTTATTATTTCCTGTGCATGTGCTGAAGGATTTTTGTATTCAGGTACACGCAGTCCGACATTTTTAAAACTTACTTTAATATCCTGATCATTCTTAGCAAACGCTGATAAATTAACTTTAATCGGCTCGTTTTGTGCCTGCTTTTCAGCATACTGAACTTGCTCATTCGCTTCTTCAGATAAAACATATAACTTTAATCTAATTTTAGTCTTTGCTGGGCCAAAGCTGATGGTGCTGTTATCATTGACATTATAAAAATTCATTGGACTGAGTAAAACATCTTCGACAAAAGTTCCATTAGACGAGTTTAAATCCTGAATTTGCAGTAAGTGATCAATAATACGAACTTGTACAT
>JBBTEQ010000062.1:0-12733 GCA_038042235.1 Bdellovibrionota bacterium
GTAAGAGGGAGAAATTCCTTTCTCTAAAAGCTCAGTCTCAATAAACTGAAGAACAGATCTCTCTTTTGCCGTTAATGAAGGGAGGGGGCGAAGAGATTGCAGATTATTTTTTTTCATACATATAAATTACACTGTAATTTATATGTAAGTCAATAGCCTACTTATTTAATTATTAAATTTTTATCTATTTTGAAGCTGGCTTCAGGTTCGGCGGGGAATTCATGATTTATTTGCCTATCCTGGTAGTTGGCTAAACCTCTTTCCTGTGGGCTGGTTGAGCAGTTTTGGAATAAGACCAGAACAAATGGATTAGCGATTAAAAGTACTGCCAAAAAATAACTGCTCCTTGTAGCCATGCGTGCCCTCCAGACCTAAGGTCTAGTTATCTTTTCGGCAGGATGGGAAAAAACATGAGGACTTTTTTTGATACTTATGATCAACTTCCCAAAATGAGTCAGTTACTGTGTTTTCTTTTATTACTTTGGGCTTCAGCTTCTTTTGCAGAGTCTCTCACTTTGAAACAGAGTTGTATTAATTCCTTAAAAAATTATAAAAGTTATTTTAAAGAAGAGGTTCTAGATCAAGCCTGTGATCAGGTTGCAGTCTACGAGAGCTGCTACAGTGCGGATGCTGAGCCTATCTTTCATAAAGACTTCGACAGTAAAAGAGAGAATCCTAAAAAAATATTAGTGCTCAGTTTGATACATGGGGATGAGAAACAGGCCGGTGAATTAGGTCGTTTTTGGCTAGAAAGACTTAGCAAGATTGAAGCCCGTAATAGTTGGAGAATTATTCCGATTGCGAACCCTGATGGCGTTAAAAAGAATACGCGCACCAATACGAATGGTGTTGATTTAAACAGAAATTTTCCAACAAACAGCTGGTCCGCAGAAGCCGTTAAATATTGGGAGAAATACGCAAAAAAATCACCAAGAAGATTTCCCGGAGCCTCCCCGGGCTCAGAGCCCGAAACCCAATGTTTTTTGAAGCACTTTTCAGATTATAAGCCGGACTTTGTTGTTTCTATTCATACGCCCTTAAATGTGCTGGATTTCGATGGTCCAAAGCTTAAAACAAAACCGGCCTTTGAGTATCTTCCATGGAAGAGTCTGGGTACTTTCCCTGGCAGTCTGGGTAGATATCTTTGGGCGGAAAGAGCAACACCTGTTTTGACAACAGAACTCAAAAGTCAGCTACCAGCGAAATCCACGGCATTTGAGCAACTTCAAGATTTAATTGGGACATTGGTTAAAACAGATTTTAAGTAGAATTACCTAATGTATTTGCGTATTATCGCTGGCCTCTTTTATGGCTTTAATACGATCTTGGGGGCTTTCCACTTCATCGCGAATTTCTATTAAGCGTTCCAAGAGTTTTTCTTTTGCTAATCTAATGGCCTCAAAAACGTCGTCATGAAAAGCTTCGGACTCTATTGAGGAATCTCCCTCTTTTAAGATGACAGCAATACGATACTTATGGGCAGCTTGAGCGGGGGTTGGCTCCTCGGTTGTAAGGCTAACTGACTCATCTGAGCTCTCTGCATTTGGTTCTGTGGCTTCGGCTGCATAAGAAGCAGTAGGGTCGCGCGCAATGACCATAACCAAGGTGTCAGGCGTTACAAAGAGGCTGAAATCATGTAATTGCTGATATATATAGGATTTCACTTCTGAATCGCTTTCAAGCAAATCAAGAGTGTTTTTCAGAAAGTTTGAATTTTGTGACATTTTGAACCACCTTTCTGTATCTAAGATAGTATAACATTGAGACGAAATATAAAAAAGTCCATAAGACCATATTGTTTTAATTCATTTTAGACTCAGCAAATAATCGGATGTGTCTCAACTTAAGTCAGTGTATTAAATTAACCGATGATACAGTTTAAATTGTCTAAGGGCTGGCTTAAATTTTTAAAAAATGAGCTTGAAACCGAGTATATGAAAGAGCTGAAGTCCTTTTTAGCGTCTCAATATGAGACAGGAAAAATTATCTATCCAGATAAACAAAATTATTTTAAAGCCCTTGATTTGGTGGAGCCTGAAAAAGTTAAAGTTGTTATTTTAGGTCAAGACCCCTACCATGGCGAGAATCAAGCGCACGGTCTTAGTTTTTCAGTGCCAGAGGGGGTTAAGTTCCCACCATCTTTGCAGAATATTTTTAAAGAGTTAAAATCAGACTTAAATATTGATACGCCAGTGAGTGGGGATCTGACCTCTTGGGCAGAACAAGGGGTGTTATTGCTAAACAGCGTACTCAGTGTTGAAAAAGATAAAGCAGCCTCTCACCAAAAACTCGGCTGGGAAAAATTCACCGATAAGGTTATTTCGGTTATTAATGAAAACTGCGAGCACGTGGTGTTTATTTTGTGGGGATCCTATGCGCTAAAAAAAGCGGAACTGGTAGATCGCAAAAAACACCTGATTTTAAAAAGTGTGCATCCATCGCCCTTGTCCTCTTATCGCGGTTTTTTCGACTCGAAGCCGTTTTCGAAAGCAAACACCTGGCTGAAAGAAAAAGGAAAAAAAGAAATAAAATGGTAGGCGCCGAGTGAAAAAAGATGTTTAATATAGTCTATATGAAATCAACGCTAGAAAAAATTATATTTATTTTAAGTTTTTTTGTGGTCAGCGCAGCCCAAGCGGATATGTTTAGATCTACCTTATTTTCGCTTAACACTATTTATTTAGATCGAGATTATGATGACAATGGAGTAAAGACTCAATCGAAGGCAACGGATACCGATTTAAGATTGATGCGAATTGAAAAACATTGGTCTTATGGCGGCATTTATTCTTTATCATCAAGTGATGCCTCTATTTCAAGTCGCACCAGTATTGGTTTATCCGCGGGCTATTATTCTGAAAGAGATTTTTACATGAATTTTCACTATTATTTTTCTAGCAAATACTCTTTTGGCGGTGGTTCTGAATACACTAAAGGCGGTGGCTACGAGTTTGATGTAGGTTTTCTGAATAAAATAACTTCAAGTTTTTACGCGGGTATTATGCTCGCTATTAAAAATTTTACGTATACAGAGCTCACAGTTGGTGGAGTTAAGTCGGGAACGAGTGCAAGCCACAAAGAAGTTATTCCGATGTTTACATTTGCTGTTAATTTAATGTAGTTAATTATTTAAAAGCTTAAGGTCTTTTTCTTTTTGTTCAAGATTTTCCATATGAGTCAGCAAAATTTCTTCTGTTTCCGTAATTTGTCTAGTTAGCTTAGCGGTATTAATGGCGATTTGCTGCGCCTCTTGACCTTGTGCTTGAAGCAGCTTCGTATTGAGTTCAGTCGTATTTTCGTTCAGGTTAAATAGAATTTCTTCAGTCTTAAGAATTTTACGCTGCAATTCTTTTATTTCAGACGAGATTTTTTTTTGAGTTTCTTTGTGATTGAATTTCGTCTCTTTAGGTTCTTCCTTTACCACCGTTGACCTTATAATCTCAGCGTTGACGGCAAATCTTTCTTTCAGGGCACCTTTTTTTAAACTCCACAAGTAGTCTTCATAGGTTCCAGGGTAAACCTCAACAAAGCCATCGCGAATTTCAATTATTTTGTTTGCGACTTTGTTAATAAAACTTCGGTCGTGACTGACAACAAAAAGGGTTCCTTTAAATTGTGTAAGGGCTTCTGCTAGAGCCTGCACCGTATCAAAATCCAAATGGTTGGTGGGCTCATCCATCAATAGTAGTGGTTTTTTTTGTAAAAGAATTTGTCCCAGTGCAACTCTAGTTTTTTCGCCGCCAGAAAGTACTTTTATTTTTTTGTGGATGTCATCACCGGAAAAAAGCAAAGAACCCGCAATACTCAGAACTTCCTGTGCGGTGGTGTCTTTGTAGGCTTTTCGGTAAAGCGAATCTATAACTGAATCCTCAAGTAATAGATCCTCAGTTAAATGTTGAGCAAAATACGACATCTCCACATTATAACCGAATTTTTTTTCACCCGAAATCATAGGTAGTCTACCGGCGATTGATTTGAGCAGGGTGGACTTGCCCGCACCGTTATAACCCACAATACCAAGCCGACTGCCTCTTTCAAAAACGAGATCAATATTTTTTAATATGATATTATTATCGTAACCTAAACAGGCTTTTGAAAGTGATAAGACTTCTTTGCCTGTCTGAATTGGTTCGGGAAGCTTGATTCGGCTTCGCACGGGTAAGGCTTTAATTTCGATGGTTTGCATTTTATCTATTTGCTTCATTCGACTTTGTGCTTGTTTAGCTTTGGTAGCTTTAGCTCTGAATCTATCGACAAAATCTTGAAGATGCTTGCGTTTGGTTTCTAGATTTGCAGCTTTTTGCAGTTGTAAGCGCTGTAGCTCTTCTTTTTGTTCAAAATAGTCATCAATATGACCTGGGAATTTAATGATGTCTCCGGCTTCGACTTCAAGAGTGAATTCAGTTGTGCGGCGTAAGAACTCACGGTCATGGGAGATTAATAAAAAGGCGCCCTTGTAGTCTTGTAAAAATGTCTCAAGCGCCAAAATACTTTCTAAATCTAAAAAGTTGGTGGGCTCATCGAGCAGCATAAGATCAGGCTCTAACCCGATTAGATAAACCAGCTTCATCCTCATGCGGTAACCGCCACTGAGCTCCGATAGCGGCCGCTTAAAGTGATCCTCTGTTAAACCAATACCCTTGCCAATCTGCTTCAAATCCCAAGTGGGCTTTATGCATTTTTCACTTAAGTAATCTTCGGCGATCTGAGTCAGAGACCAATCGGATTCTTGCTCAAGGTAGCCTATTCGCAGTTTATTAGCTTTGGTGATTTCACCGGAGTCTAAACTTTCCTCGCCTGCCAATATTTTAAATAAAGTAGTCTTTCCGGCGCCATTGGGGCCAATTACGCCTATATGGTCATTTTCGTTAACCGAAAACTGGGCACGATCAAATAAAACTTTTGACCCATATTGTTTAGTTGCGTTGTAAAGTTGTAGTAGGTTCATTTTAAATTACCGGATTTTTTCACAACGCCATCAGCCATAGCGTAAAGTTAAAGTTGGAGGCCATGAAAGAAGTGGTCATAATTGATGAACTTACTGAAATAAGTGCTAAACGTCCATCGTAAAAAACTTCAAGAGCACAAGTCTCTGCACTTAATAATACAGAATTGATAATTAGAACTTAGTCCTATGAAATAGGCTGGTTTTTAAAGACTTTTAGGGCTATAAACTTATACTCGCAGGGGTGCAAATGAAAACCGATATGCAAACAATTTCATGGGATAACTCTAATATCTATCAAAACTTTCAAGATTTGAAAATAAACCAGGATATTAAAAAAATTGAAGACAATACTTTTTATCTTAAAAGTAAAGCCAATATTTTTGAAAAACTTGTATCTCAGTTGGACAGCAAAAAATTAGCAGAACTCGAAGAAAGCATACCCTTGGCGCGCGAATGTTATCGGTTAATATTAGATACCAATATTATGATTTATACATTGAAGACATACGCTCATACGGCAATTTCAGTTAACTCTTTAAATTACGAAGCTAAAGATTTATCAAGCAAAATACAGAAATTGTTTGCAGATATTAGTATGGTCGCTAAGCCATTAAAGTTATTATTGTTGCGAGCCCCTCTGGCCTATTTAGATAATTTTTTAAATGACGAGAGTGTAAGTGAAGCCAAGTTTGATTTAAACTATGCTAGAAAAGTACAACATTTTTTACTTGGAGTTTCGGAAGAAGTACTTTTAGAGGGTCACAGTGTTGATGGCTATCATGCGTGGGGAAAACTTTATACAGAACTTTCAGGTAATATGAAGGTTAACGTTGAGGGCCAGCAAATGGGACTAGCTGATGCCTCCAATATTTTATTTAATGTTAATAGGGAAAAAAGACAAACCGCATACCGCGCTATTAATGATTCATGGAACCAAAATGGCATTAGCGCTGCAGCCGTATTAAATGCGTTAAGTGGCTGGAGGCTCGAAAACAATCGAGCACGTTCTCAAAAAATTGAACTGCATTATTTAGATAAATCTTGTCATAGCGAAAAAATCACCCGTGAAACCTTAAATACTTTAATGCAAACCACTTACGAGCAACGTCATATTGGTCAGGATGCCTTACGATTAATGGCTCAAGAAATGAAGATTGAAAAACTTGGTCCCTGGGATATTCTGGCTCCTCTTCCAGTTCAAACTGATCATAAAATTCCATTTCCTGAAGCTATGAAAACTATTTACGACGCTTTTGAAGCATTTAGTCCTGAAATGGCTGAATTTTCTCAAATGATGGAGGATAAAAAATGGATTGATGCCACGCCTTCTGAAAACCGAGCTTCAGGTGCCCATTGTACCGGGTTTGCAGGCGCTCGCGAGCCGCGTGTGTTCATGACCTATGATGGCAGCATGAAAAGCATCATCACCTTGGCTCACGAGATAGGTCATGCTTACCATAGCTGGGTTATGCGCGATTTAAAATTTTCTGAAACTTCTTATTCTTCAAGTTTGGCTGAGACGGCCTCTATTTTTGCTGAAACCTTAGTGCGCGATTATTTGTTAAAAATCGCTAAGTCTAATCAAGATAAAAAAGCCATTCTCTGGCAAGAAATACAATCTGCGGCAACTTTCTTAGTTAATATTCCAGCCCGTTTTGAGTTTGAAAAACAAATGTTGGAGCTACGCAAAATCAAGGCTATCAGCATTCCTGAATTTAAAGAACTCAATAAAAAAGCATGGCAAAGCTGGTATGGTGATACATTAACCGAATATAACGAGATGTTCTGGGCCAGCAAAATGCATTTTTCGTTTTCGTATACTAGCTTTTATAACTATCCGTATCTGTTTGGCTATTTATTTAGCTTGGGTATTTATGCCAAAAAAGACGAATACGGCGATAAATTTAAAGTACTTTACGTCGATATTTTACGTGACACAGGTACGATGACTGCCGAAAATTTGATTAAAAAATATTTTAATGAGGATATTTCTAAAAGTAATTTTTGGCTGAAATCAATTAAAATTGTTGAAAACGCTATTAATGAATTTAAAAAGCTTTCATAAGTGTTAATTGCTCGGTGGGCTATAGCTTTGTTGAAAAGTTGTAGCAGGCTCATTCTTGTGTCATTCTACTTCAGAACCTTAACCTACAAAGGATTTTATATGAAAACTTTATTAATTTTTTTAGCCGTTATTGCAGTTATTATTTCGACTAATAAATCTTTAGCTGCTCAAAACTTTGTCTTTTGCATGGAAGGCTCGCCCTCTTCATTTAATCCCCAATTAGTTACGGATGGAGTGAGTATGAACTCCAGCGCTCAAACTGTGTTTAATCGACTTATTGATTTTAAACATGGTTCAACTGAAATTACTCCGGGATTAGCAGAATCTTGGACCGTTTCGAAAGATAAAAAAACTTTTACATTTAAATTACGAAAAAACGTGGCCTTTCATTCGAATGCTTTTTTTACTCCAACAAGAATGTTTAATGCCGATGACGTGATTTACACATTTAAATCTCAATTAGACACAAAACATCCATTATCTATTCCTGCTGCAAATTACGAATATTTTAAGGCCATGGAATTAGATCAGCTGATTGCAGATGTTAAAAAGATTGATGAATACACAGTGGCTTTTATCTTAAATAGACCTGAGGCTCCTTTTTTAGCTAACTTAGCAATGGATTTTGCGAGCATTTTATCTGTGGAGTATGCTCAGTCGTTGATAAAATCAGGTAAGGGTTTAAAAACTCTAGAGACGGCACCAATCGGTACAGGTCCATTTGTATTTAAATCTTATCAAAAAGATTCAACAGTGCGATTTAAAGCTTTTGATCAACACTATAAGGGTAAGCCAAAAATTGAAAATTTAGTTTATGTCATCGTAACAGATTCAACTGTGCGTTTACAAAAAATGAAGGCTGGTGAGTGCCACGTGATGAGCGAGCCGCAACCACAGGACTTGGATCAAATTAAAACTTTTGCTAACGCTAAATTGATGTCAACTGAAGGATTAAACGTAAGTTACATCGCATTTAATACTGAAAAGAAGCCATTTAATAACATTAAAGTTCGCGAAGCTATTTCAATGGCTTTAAATCAAAAATCTTATATTGATTTAATATATAGATCACAAGGAACTGCAGCAAAAAATCCGATTCCGCCGACAATGTGGTCTTATAGCAATGCAACCGCAGCTCATACCTACCATGTTGAAAATGCTAAAAAATTATTGGCAGAAGCTGGTTTTCCAGATGGTTTTGAAACGGATCTTTGGACACTACCTGTTTCAAGACCCTACTTACCAAATGGAAAAAAACTGGGTGAGCTTGTTCAAGCTGACTTAGCAAAAATTGGAGTTAAAGTTAAGCTCATCACTTTTGACTGGCCAATTTACTTAGAGAAGTCGCGTAAAGGTGAGCATCAAATGATCCAGATGGGCTGGACTGGAGACAATGGTGATCCAGATAACTTTATGAATGTGCTTTTGGGTTGTTCTGCAATTAAGGCGGGAAGTAATTTGGCTCGATGGTGTGATAAAGATTTTGATACTCTTATGCAACAAGCAAAAGAAAATTCGAATCAAAAAATACGAACCGATTTTTATTTAAAAGCTCAGTTGGTATTTAATAAACAGAAGCCTTGGTATCCTGTGGCTCATGCTAAATTAAATAAGGTTATTTCTGACAAAGTAACTGGCTATAAGATAGACCCATTTGGGCACGAAAATTTCTCGAGTGTCGATCTTAAGTAAGTTTTTAAAGATATTTTTATCTTTATTATTTATTAGTTTGATGAGCTTTTCGGTCATCAGATTGATTCCGGGCGATCCGATTATGCATATAATCGGCGAGCGCGGGGCTTCAGAAGAGCAGATCGCTACAATAAAAAAAAATCTAGGTCTGGATAAATCTGTAGTTGAGCAGTATTTTATTTTTACTAAAAAGGCCCTAGTCGGTGATTTTGGTGAGTCTATCGTCTCCAAACAACCTATCATAAGTGAATTCAAAGTTTTGTGGCCGGCAACTTTTGAGTTGGCTCTATTTGCCATTTTTTGGTCCTCAATTGTTGGAATTATTTTAGGAATGTTGGCTGCGACCAAAAGAAATTCTATTTGGGATTACGGTGCTGTCAGTTTGTCGACTATAGGTTTTGCGATGCCAATATTCTGGTGGGCTTTGCTGGTTATATTTTTCTTTGCAGTGCAGTTGGGCTGGTTTCCGGTGTCAGGACGGGTGGGGGTGGAGTTTGAAATTCCATATCGTACAGGTCTTTATCTGATTGATAGCTTGCTGTCGGAAAATAAAGAATCTTTTTTTTCTGTTTTAAAACACTTGATGTTGCCGGCTTTTGTATTAGGCACAGTCTCGTTAGCATTAATTGTTAGGGTTACTCGATCGGCTTTTATTGATATTCAAAAAGAAGATTATATTCGCACCGCGAGAGCCAAGGGATTAAGACCTCTACAAGTGATTTTTAAACATATTTTTAAAAACGCACTTCCTCAAATATTAACGGCTTTAGGCTTGGCTTTTGGGCAACTATTAACTGGTGCTATTATGACTGAAACTATTTTTTCTTGGCCGGGATTAGGACGCTGGATTATTAAAAGCATCGAAGCCCGCGATTACCCTGCCGTGCAAGCGGGAATTTTTTATTCTATGCTCATTATTATTTTAGTTAATTTTTTTACTGATGAACTAATTAAAATTTTTAACCCAAAGTTAAAAGAAAGCTAAAATTATGTTAAAAAATAAAAGTTTTTTAATAGGTATAATTTTATTTTCGGCTTTTATATTGTTAGCACTGCTGGCGTTTGTTTGGACTCCTTACAGCTACCGTGAAGTTTTTGAAAACGCGGCGCTGCTGCCGGCTTCAACAAAATATTGGTTGGGCACTGATGATTTGGGTCGCGATATTCTAAGCCGTTTGCTAGTTGGATCGCAATTATCTTTAGGTATAGGTATTTTTGTAGGTGGCATATCAGTTGTTATTGGAGCTACGCTGGGCGTGGTGTCTGGGTACTTTGGTGGGAAGGTCGATCAATTTTTGGTACAGATCATGAACGCAATTCAGGCCCTACCCAGTTTACTTTTAGCTTTATTCGTAGTGGCGATTCTTGGTGGCGGCGTGATCAACACTATTTTAAGTGTTACTTTGGTTTCGATTCCCTTGATGTTTCGTATGGTTCGAAGTGCAGCGCTTGTAGAGTCCAGCAAAGAGTACGTGATTTCGGCAAGGGCGTTAGGAGCCTCAGATTTTAGGATTATTAAATCTCACATTTTTCTTAACTGCACCACTCCCATTTTGGTGCAAACGGCGGTTTGTTGCAGCGATGCTATTTTAAATACGGCGGCGCTGGGTTTTTTGGGTTTAGGAATTCCAGCACCCTATCCTGAGTGGGGAACAATGCTCAGTGACTCAAAAACTTTTATTGAAACCGCGCCAAGGCTCATGACAATGCCGGGCTTGTGTTTGCTTCTCTTGATTCTTTCTACACAGCTTATCAGCGATGGCCTGCGCGATCAGCTGGATCCTAAGTTGCGGGGAAGATAAGGTGTGTCATAAGGTGCCAGCTACCTTAACGCGCTTTTAAATAATCAATTATTATATTTTTGAATACACGACTTTCAGGAAATGGCTTTTCGAGAAATATAAAAGGTTTGAATGGATTAAGAGAGCCAGTTAAGTTTTTACCAAAATGGCCGCTAATAAAGATAAGTTTTGTACGTGGGTGCTTCATTCTTAGATGTGCAGCTAGCTGTTGTCCGGTAACTAAAGGCATATTTAGATCGGTGATAACCAAATCAAAGTCTTCTTTATCTATAAGCTGCAGAGCCTCTGGCGATACACTGGTAGTTGTAACGGCGTAACTGTCTGACATCAGTTCTTGAAAATAATCGCAAATGTCCTCCTCATCATCCACAACCAGGATTTTTTTCTGAAATGCCGATAGATTGCTCTTTTTCTTACCCGCGCTTTTATCAACAGGAACAGATTTCACGCCTGATTGAGTGGCCTCAATATCAATAAACTTTGCGCCTGATTGAGTGGCCTCAATATCAATAAACTTTGCGCCTGATTGAGTTGTTTCATTTGCCAATGGTAATATGATTTCAAAATGAGTTCCAACATTTTCAACTGTTCTTACATTGATGCTGCCGCGATGCTCTTCAATAATCTGCTTTGAAATTGATAAACCAAGGCCTGTACCAACACCGATATCTTTTGTAGTAAAAAACGGGTCAAAAATTTTATTAATGACATCATTCGAAATTCCACCCGCATTGTCTTTGTAAAAAATAGATATATTTTTATTATCTAAGTGTTTTTTAATGCTTATTTCAATGTGCTGATCAGCACTCTTAGTTTTTTTGGCAATAAATGCATCGCGACTATTTGTAAAGAGGTTCTGAAAAATACTTATAAGTGCATTTTCGTTTCCATAGATAAAGTTGTCATTATCCGTATAATTAAGACGTATTTGTATATTATCACTTTCAAATTGAGACCTTAAAAGATCCAAACTTTCGTTAATCGGTTTGCCGATTTCAATCAGTGTGTTTTTTTCACCGGTCCCCTGGTGTGACAATTTAAGTAGATGTTTTATTATTCCGGCCATTCGGTGACTGACCTTAATAATTTTTTCAACGGCCACTTTGTCTTTTTCATTCAAGTTTGACGACTGAAGTAAAATTTCAGCATAACTCAGAATAATAGCCAGTGGATTATTGAGTTCATGTGCCACGCCGGAGGCCAAGGTTCCCAGCGAGGCCATTTTTCCGGCCTGTATCAGCTGCAGGCTCATTTCCTGACGGCGATTGATTTCATCGCGCATTTCAGTAGATGAAATCTCTAAGGACCTTTCAAGCAGGTACCGATCTTCGTCGTATTGATTATAACTTAATGAAACAGAACTAATAATTTTATCCCACTGCTCTTTTGTTTCAGGCATTTTTTCGCTGTCTAAACCAAGCTTTGCCAATTGTCTTAAAAGTGTTTTGTGCATAAGCTCCTAATATCTTCTATTTACGCTGAGCCTTTTGCGGTTTGGTTTAGGTTTTCTATTAGAGAAATAACAGTCATAGATTGATTGTGTAAATCACTAGCCCCTCCAGTTAGAGTAGCGCCGATTTCACCATATGAGTAAAATCCGGTAAGCAAAGATTTTTCTGGCAAAGTCGTCATAAGTGCTTCCAGCTCTTCCTCTGCTCGTTCTCCCAAAACAAGTCTCCGCCCTACACAACTGATAGCCAAGGTAAGCTTTGAACTTGTAGCTTGAGAATTTTCTATATTTGATTTTTTTATAACTTCACCGGCCTCGTTAGCGGCCTCAATTACGCGTTCAAAATTAGCTTTCATCAACTGTGCAATATGGCCTTCAGGAACATCTCCTGCAAAAGTGATACTTTTTTGTTCTTCATTGATTGCTAAAATAGTTCTTATCAGACGGTTTTCGTCTACCTTAGAAGAGCGAATCTGTAAGGGAAAAAACAAACCACTTGCGGGTAGTTCTTTTGACTTTTCACCAAGATATTCTTTATAAAGATCAAGCGCGGGCCTATTGTCAATTTCAAAAAGAATGTTGCCACTGCTCTTGGTGATGACTCGTTCAGGACCAAACTTATCCCATCCTGCGCGTGAGGCATTTGTAATGTTAAGACTTTTGCCATATAAACCTACAGCTATAATCGTATTACTTTTTATTTTATTCTCATGCAGAACCCACGTATGCGAAAAATTCGCGCCGTCTCCTGCTAACCCGCCAGCGATTACGATGTC
>JBBTEQ010000063.1:0-7018 GCA_038042235.1 Bdellovibrionota bacterium
TTAAGGGTATTTCTATGCCACCGGCCAAAGTAAATCCTACCGGTTTATCGGGTTGTAAATTCAGAGCTTTGGCTAAGTTATAGGTGCGGGTATAAAGCCCAACGCCAAAAAGCATGTAGGGATTAAGCTCGGCTAGGCCACGAGTTACGTTTTCAGTGTTAAAGTAATACTTTATGTTTAGGTTGAGATTTTGAATATTCACAGTACCGGTATAGACTTCGGAAACACTCGTAAAGTTGGCATCGTTAAAGCTTTTAAATTCAACTGGACTGTCTGAAATCGAATAACTAAGCGAGGTGGCTAGCTGTAAATCAAAGAAATAGCTGAATTGAAAACCCCAAGCCGGAGAGGCGGTGTAGCCTTGCGAGAGCCCATCTGTGTATCCCCGATAACCTAATAGTAAACCAAGTGTCAGAAAACGCCCGTTTTTAAAGAAATTTATGTCGGCTTCTTCTTCCGCGTTTTGTTCAGTTTCATTATAGTCAGAAAAGGGATCAAAGCCCTCATCAACTTCTGTATTTTGGGCATAAGAGTGCTGCTCAAGTAAGCTTAGTAAGAATACAAAAATAAGTATTTTTTTAAATAGTTTTAGGGGCACTTAGTTAAGTGTAAAGTAAGTTAAAAAGACTTGCAGCGAAAGTTGTTGGCGAGCCCATCTTTAGTCTTGAAGCGTTATAAAAAAACGTATTTTCATTCTTTTAAGCGACTGGTAATTTACCAAGTATACAATAACTTTGGAGGAAGCCTTGATCGACTACAAAAAAAGTGGTGTCGACATTCAAGCTGGTGATGATTTGGTTTCATGGCTGCAAAATCCTCAGGACAAGAGCACAACACCTGTAAACCCTATTTTTTTAAAATCAGATGTTCCCGACTATCGTAAAAGAGTTATTTCCGGAATAGGTGGTTTTGCATCATTATTTGATGCCAGATTTCAGGATATGAAACATCCAGTGCTGGTTTCATGTACAGACGGTGTGGGAACTAAAGTTAAGCTTGCCAGTTATTTCAATGATTTTTCCGGAGTCGGACAAGACTTGGTGGCCATGTGTGCAAATGATTTGATCTGCACAGGTGGCACACCGCTATTTTTTTTAGATTACTATGCCGTCGGAAAATTGGATTTAAAAAATGCCCAGGAGTTTTTAACTAGTGTTAAAAAGGCCTGCGAAAAAGCCCATATGGTTCTGATCGGCGGAGAAACTGCAGAAATGCCGGGAGTCTATCAAAACAAAGATTTCGACTGCGCCGGATTTTCGGTGGGGGTTGTAGATAAAGAAAAAATATGGGGGCCGAACTTGGTAGAGGCGGGTGACGTCGTCATCGGGCTTCAAAGTTCAGGTTTTCATAGTAATGGCTACTCACTGATCCGAAAAATTTTTGAATCAGAATATGAAAAATATCGACAGTGGTTGCTGGAGCCAACAAGGCTTTATGTTGAAGCTGCGATTATACTGAAAAAAGAATATGAAGTGCATGCCATGGCCCATATAACGGGCGGCGGGATTGATAATTTACCGCGGGTTTTGCCAGAGAATTTAAAGGCCCGTATTACAAAATGGGATTTACCGGAGTGTTATCAAGAAGTTCAAGCTCGCGCAAAAATCACTGACCAGGAAATGCGTGAAACATTTAATTGTGGAATTGGTCTCATGGTTATCATTAAAGCTTCACAGGCCGAGTCTGCTAAAAAACGCTTAGAGGCAAACGGCTATAAATCGCAAATATTAGGTACTATTGTAAACAAAGCAAAGGACGAAGCGCATGTGGAATGGGCTTAGAAGCTTAGGACCGGTTGCCGTTTTTATTTCGGGCGGCGGGTCGACATTGCAAGCGCTATTAGAAATGCATCACCAGATTGATATTTCTCTGGTTGTTACAAATAAAAAAACTGCTATCGGGAATTTGAAGGCCAAAAGATTTGGGAAAAATATTTTATATTTTAGCTCACCAATAGATTTTATGAGTCTTCATAAGGCCCTTTTAGACAACAAAATCAAACATATTATACTAGCGGGCTTTATGAAAATTTTGCCACCGGATTTTGTTAAACTGTGGAAGGACCGGATCATTAATATACATCCCAGTTTATTGCCACATTATCCCGGTTTGAATTCAGCTCAAAAAAGCTGGGATGATAATGCGGCGATGGGGGTAACATTACACACTGTGGTTGAACAGATGGATGCAGGTGAAATTAAATTTCAGCAGAAGTCTTTAGATAATCCGAAAAATTTAATATTTGATGAAGCTAATTTATTTTTAAGAAGAACTGAGCAATATCTACTTCGTGAATTTACAATAAGGTGTCTTTGATGAAACTGGCCTATTTAGCATATGATAAAACAGCATTGAAAGCGCTTTCAATGCTAGAACAATATTTTTCAACTATTGATATCTATTTAATTGAGCCTGAACTAGAATCCAGCGAACTTGATCTATTGAATCTTTCTGTTATGGCTCTGAATGTTTTAATTCCACATGATGCTGCACGGCAGACCATGCAACATAAATTGGTGCTTAAAAAAATTAAAGATGAGTTTGCCTTTTTAAAGAAAAATATTTTTTTTACAGACAACTCATCAAACGCAGTGTTTAGCGAAGAGTCAAATATTGAATTTGATGAAGAATCCATAGGCATTAAAAAAGCAAAAAAACAACAATTTAAGTTGGCGGATATTTCTAAAATTCATTTTGATAGTGATATAAATAAATATGTCATTCAGATGTTAGGTCATAAGCAAGGTCAGGATAATGCAGAATACGATCATCTTATAATAGAAGGTCATCAATTGACGAGCAGTTCAGTCGCGACAAAAAGCAAGGGTCTTATCTCTAAACCTCAGATTCAATCTCACGTGGTATTAAATCTACAATTTGAAATTCAGTATAAGTTGCACAAACAACACTTGCATCATGAGTTTATATTTATTGAAAACACAGAGTTGAAGACAATTTTTGATAACTGGTATCTTTGTAGTTTACAGCATAATAAAATGTGCATTAGTTTGCTTATTCCTAATGAGCAATACCAGTCTGAAGAATTTTTAAAATTCATCACTTATCGCGTGCGCGAAGTACTGTGTCGGTCTTTTAATTGCTTTGATATTAAGGAGTTGGTGGCGCGCAATATCTCGGCAGCAGATGGATTTGTAATGACTAAGCTTAAGCTCAATCACACTCATTTTTCTACTGTTTTCCCATCGTTCGCTTATTGGTCGCAAAATAGAATTAACGATTATATAAAAAACATATTTGAGAAAAAAAATAAAAAGAACAAATATATTTTAGCTGAAAAGGAAATTTCATGATTTCTCGATACTCTACGGATTCTATGAATGAGCAGTTCTCGGCAGAGAGTCGATTTGAGTATTTAAAAAAAATCGAAATTGAATGTGCTGTGGTGCAGGCATCCATGGGTTTAATTCCTGCAAAAGCCGCGCAAGATATTAAAAAAAAATCTAAGTTTCAAATTGATCGAATAGCGGAAATCGAAAAAATAACTAAACATGATATTATCGCATTTGTTTCAAATTTGGCGGAAAATGTGGGTGAGAATGGTCGCTATATTCATTTTGGTTTAACCAGTTCTGATGTATTAGACACGGCTTTGAGTTTACAACTCAGCGACGCGCTTGATATTATTATTGCTGAGGTACTGACCTTAAAAAAAGAATTAGTTAAAATATCCATACAGCATAAAAAAACGATATGCGCAGGACGAACTCACGGCGTTTTTGCCGAGATAACCACATTTGGTTTTAAAATAGCGGGTTTTATCCAAGAATTAGATCGTAATTTAAACAGAATTAAAATTGCTAAACAAAATATCAGAATCTGTAAATTAAGCGGAGCAGTTGGAACATCATCGGCATTACCACTTGAGTTTGAAAAACAAGTGGCGAGCAGGTTAAATTTAACAGTTGAAGCATTTGCCACTCAGGTTATACCAAGAGACCGACATGCGGAGGTATTGAGCGCACTGACTCTATTAACATCCGGTTTTGAAAGGTTGGCCATTGAGTTTCGTCACCTTCAGCGCAGTGAGGTTTCTGAAGTGATCGAAGGTTTTTCTAAAGGACAAAAGGGCTCTTCAGCCATGCCTCATAAAAAAAATCCGATTAGTGCAGAAAATATAACTGGATTAGCCAGACTTATGCGAAGCTACACCCAAGCCAGTTATGAAAACATTGCTCTTTGGCATGAAAGAGATATCAGTCATTCCTCTGTTGAAAGAGTTGTTTTTCCGGATGCATTTCAACTAGCACACTACATGACAAGACGCCTGAAAGATTTAGTTAAGGGCCTTTATATTGATAAAGAAAAAATGTTCGCTAATACTCAGAAGTTAGGTGGCGTGTTGTATTCTTCGCATTTGTTACTTCATTTGGTTGAAAAACACCAGATGAGTCGTGAAGAGGCTTACAGTTTGGTGCAAAAACTGGCTCACAGTTTAAAAGATGATGAGCATCTAAAAGATAAAATTTTAAAAGACAAAAAAGCGTCTCAATTTTTTACTAAAAATATTCTAGCTGAAATTTTTTCTGGTCGTAAGCATTTAGCATCTATTGATAAACGTATGAAAGAATATTTCAATGAAAGAACGTAAGGTTTAATATGAAAACACTCGAAATATTATACGAAGGTAAAGCGAAAATAATTTATAAAACGGATCAGGCAGATATTTTATTAATGGAATTTAAAGATAGTTTGACAGCCTTTAATGCTCTTAAAAAAGGTGAGTTTGCAGGAAAGGGCATTCTTAACTGCATGATTTCGACCGTAATTTTTGAATTACTAACTAAACAGAACATCAAACATCACTGGATTGAAACTCTTGATGGAAAATTTATGCTAGTTCACAAAACAAAAATAATTCCTTTGGAAGTTGTTGTTCGAAATTATATGGCGGGTTCATTAGCTAAGAAATTAGCTGTTGAAGAAGGAACAGCTTTAAAATGCCCTATTGTTGAATTTTATTACAAAAATGATGCTCTTAACGATCCCTTTGTTAATGATGAACAAATCCTTGCACTCGACTGGGCGCAGCCAGAGGATCTTAAAATATTAAAATCTCAGGCTCTTGAAATTAATAGTATTCTACTAAATACTTTTAAAAACGTTGGTATTAAATTAATTGATTTCAAGATTGAGTTCGGCTTTGATTCTACTGGAAAAATTATTTTATCTGATGAAATCAGCCCCGACTGCATGCGACTCTGGGACAGCAAAACCGATGAGAAACTTGATAAAGATAGATTTAGAAGAGATCTCGGATCGATTGATAAAGCTTATTTAGAAGTTTTTGAAAGATTATCTAAAAACAAAGGATGATTATACTATGAAATTAGCTGTAAAAATAATGCCTCGGGATGTGATCTTGGATACTCAGGGTCGCGCGGTAGAAGTTTCGATGAAATCAAATGGCTTTGTGGATTTGACGGAATGCCGAATCGGTAAGTACGTTGAGCTCACGCTTAGAACTGCTGATGCCGATCAGGCTAAAATTATCGTTGAAAAAATGTTAAAAGAAGGTGGTTTATATAATCCGCTGATCGAAAAATATGAGATTCAAGCATGTCTTTAAAGATTGGCATTACAAGATTTCTGGGCACAAATTGCGATGATGATGTTAAAAAATGGGTTCAGTCTATTTCACACCATCCTGAATATCTTTGGTTTGAAGATCAATTTAATATTGATGATTATGATATGGTGATTATACCAGGCGGGTTCAGCCACGGAGATTATCTACGCTGCGGAGCGCTTGCAGCTCACACACCAGTTATGAAATCCGTTAAAGAGTTTGCAAATAAAGGTAAGCCCATCCTAGGTATATGCAATGGTTTTCAGATTTTATGCGAAGCCGGAATTCTTCCGGGTGTACTACTAAAAAATGACAGTCTAAAATTCAAAGACGAATGGACTTCGCTGAAAGTTAATCAAAATAAAACGATCTTTCTTAACAAAGCTCAAAAAAACCAGATCATCAGGCTTCCGATAGCCCATGGCGAGGGTAAATATTATGCCGAAAGCTCCACCCTAAAGAAGCTAGCTGATAACGAACAAATCTGGCTGACCTACGAAAACAATCCCAATGGAGCTGCACTTAATATTGCCGGTATTACGAATGAAAATAAAAATGTTTGTGGACTTATGCCTCACCCGGAGAGAGCTTTATTTGATTGGATGGGCGGAACAGACGGGATGTTTTTTTTATGATGACTGAAAATTTACAAACTAAGCTTAAGCTCTATCGTTTGACTGAAGATGAGTATTTGCAGATGAAGACTGGATTGGGACGAGAGCCCCTGCCTATTGAGTGGCCATTGTTTTCTGCCTTATGGAGTGAACACTGCAGTTATAAATCGTCTAAAATCCATTTAAGAAAATTTTCTTTTCGAAATCAAAATACTCCGTCAATGGACGGAGAAAATGCCGGTGTTGTTGATTTAGGACGCGGTGAAAAAATTGCTTTTAAGATGGAAAGCCATAATCATCCAAGTTTTATTGAACCGGTTCAGGGTTCAGCTACCGGAGTTGGCGGTATTTTACGTGATATTTTTACTATGGGCGCTCGGCCCATCATGTCAGCTAATTTTCTTTGCTTTGGTGAAATCAGCGCTCCGCGAATGACTTATCTGATGAATGGTGTTGCAAAAGGAATCTCTTCCTATGGAAATTGTGTCGGAGTACCGACGGTAACCGGCCAGACGAATATTCATTCAAGATATAATAAAAATATTTTGGTGAATGCACTCAACGTTGGTTATTTTTCACCTGATCAAAAAATGGCTTTATCCGGAGCCAGCGGCGAAAAAAATTTAGTGGTCTATGTGGGAGCTAAAACTGGACGTGATGGTGTGCACGGAGCCTCTATGGCCTCGGCCTCATTTGATGAAGATACCGAATCTAAAAAACCTAATGTACAAATCGGTGATCCGTTTTTTGAAAAGTTATTAATTGAAGCCTGTTTGGAAGTTTTAAAAAAAGATTTAGTGGTTGCCATGCAAGACAT
>JBBTEQ010000064.1:0-13901 GCA_038042235.1 Bdellovibrionota bacterium
TTGCATTAAACCTTCTGTAAACATCTCAGTTGCAAACTCATGGTCGGCCTCGGTTTCGGTATAAGTTTTCAACTTAACACCCGATGAAGGATCAAAAAATGACGGCAAAGTTTGAGTTGTAATTTTACTGGCTAATTTAGAACCGGGAAAATGTAATAGGCGACGTTTTTTTACTCCCAAAGGCACAAGTAAAATCATACTAACAGGATCAGAAATATAAGATTCGTCCATCCACTGAACTGAAGTAGCTATTTTTAGAGCGATTTCATGGCGGATACCGGTAAAACGCGCCATCGCATAGGTTCCATAAAAATGGGTGTCCAGGTCATAGGCGTAAGCTCTAAATGAGCTCAAGATTACAGCCAAAACCAAAATAAGTCTTAGTTGTTTAATAAATAAGGTTTTCATCATATTTGTTAGCATCAAGTTGGATTTTGCAAATTAGTTACCAGGCTCAAATCGAATACAATAGCTTTTAAATGTATTAAAATTAGACAGACGCTTATTTTTGTTGGGGAATAGCTAATTTAAAGCTAGTCTGTTCACTTACATGATTTTGATTTTGACCTCTTTTATAATGGTTTTAGCAGCCTCTTTTATTTGCTCACTTTGCGAAGCCGTTATACTTACTTTATCACCAGCTTTTGTAGAAGTTGCCGCCGAAAAAAAATCAAAATCCGGAGTATTATTAAAACATATAATCGACCACCCTGATCGATCCATTTCTGCTATTCTGTCATTAAACACAATTTCACACACCTTGGGCTCGGCCTGGATTGCGTATCAAGTACAACATTTATTCGGCGAAACCTGGGTTACTTTTTTTTCAGTTGTTTTAACTTTTATGATTTTAATACTCTCAGAAATAATACCTAAAACTATAGGTAAAAATCATGCTAAAACTTTGGCTTTTTTTGCGGCCTACTCTATTCAAAGCATGGTTATTCTGCTCTATCCACTAGTTAAACTATCTGAATACATCTCTAAATCCTTAAGCAGCCCTTCTAGCGAACCTGATATCACCAGAGACGAAATGATCAAGCACGCTGAAATCGGTGTTGAAGAAGGCACTATTAAAGCCAAAGAGTCGACAATTATCCGCAATCTACTTAAGTTAGATAAAATTTATGTTTCTGATATCATGACGCCGCGATCGGTATTTATGGCACTTGATGCCTCATTATCTGTGGATGATGTAGCGAAAAAATATAAGCCTATACGTTTCTCACGCCTTCCGGTTTATGAAGATTCTTTAGATCATATTATTGGTATGACCCATCGATATAAAATCTTAGAAGCTCTTTCGCAAGATCATCACACAAAGCTCATCCGAGAACTCATTTTGCCAATTAACAATGTTTCTGAGCGAATGACAGTGTCGCAGTCTTTGGATTTCTTTATTAAAGAAAAAGACCACTTGGCCGTTGTTACAGATGAGTATGGTGTTGTAACTGGCCTGGTTACTCTTGAGGACGCCGTTGAAACCTTATTGGGTGTTGAAATAGTCGACGAATTCGACAATATCGAAGATATGCGTAAATACGCACTTGAGCAGTGGCAGCTACGAAAAAGTACCAGCCGAAGATAGCCCTTTATTTATTGACACCATTTTCTATTATTTGCGTTGGAATACGGCTGACATTTGAGTTTTGTGGAGCAAAAAGCACCACTTTGAATAATAGAACAGTCATCAGGGTTAGCACCCCTAAGATAGCGAAAAGACGAATAGTTTGGTATTCTTTTGCTTTTCTAATAGATTTTTTAAGTTCCATATCCGTAATAATCCTTTGCCGATACAAATAAAAAGCATAAACTGGGCCAATAAATTCAGTGACATTTCAGGAGCGAACATGACCCACCAGGAGCTGGCAAAAAGAATATACGATATCAGCCATTTAAAGGGGGATTTCACTTTACGCAGTGGGCAAAAATCCAAGGAGTATTTTGACAAATACCGCTTTGAAGCTGAGCCGTTAATTTTAAAAGAAATCGCCGAAAAAATGAAAAGCCTTATCCCTAGTGGTACAGAAATTTTAGCAGCATTAGAAATGGGGGGAATTCCCATTGGAACAGCGCTCTCCTTAGCCACTGGCCTACCCTGTGTCTTTGTTAGAAAAGAGGCTAAGAGCTATGGTACCTGTAAATTGGCTGAAGGGCTTGAAATTAAAAACAAAAAAGTATGTATCGTTGAAGATGTCATCACCTCCGGCGGTCAAGTTTTAATCAGCACCGCCGATCTACAAAAACTGGGGGCTCAAATCGAAAACGTACTTTGCGTTATTCACCGAGGTTGCGAAAGTGCTGAGGCTAAACTTAATGCGGCTGGCTTAAAGCTACACCCATTATTTGTTCGAACAGACTTTCCGAGTTCGAGCTAACGATGGGGTTTAAAGAGTATATGCAGGGCAGTGAGGGCCCGCCAAACGATCTCATTAAAGTTTTACCTTTTATATTAATCATTTTGATTATCTTTGGCTGGGCCAATTATTTTATTTTTCTGATTAGTTCTCGGTCGCTCGATCATCACAACCTAAAACAGCTTTATATATTAGTGCTAACTCTTGGTTTGTTTTCAATGCCCGTTGGTTTTTTCATTTCGCATTCTAAAAAAACACATCTCTCTTTTTTGATTTGGACAGGTTACATTTGGATGGGTTTGTTTAATTTTTTATTTTTTTTCAGCTTGATTGAATTTATTCTTTTTATACTATTACCACATAATTTCTCTTTCTGGGTTATCATTGCCAGCTTTAGTATCGGCATCTGGAGCTTATATCATGGCCTCTCGGCCCCCTTGCTTAATATCCATAAACTAAAAAGTGAAAAACTACAGGGTCTCAAACTAGTGCAAATATCAGATTTGCACATTGGAATGCTTCATCTGAACGAACGCTGGCTCAGTAAGATTATTGACAGAATCAATAATCTAAACCCAGATATTATCGCAATAACTGGCGATTTGGTTGAAGGTGATTTTAACCGAATCAGTCCGCAGCTCAATGTACTTAAAAATCTTACTATAAGCTCAAAAAAATATTACATCACTGGCAACCACGAATATATCCATGGTGCCGGCACCTGGGAAACAAAACTCGAAGAACTCGGGTTCACCACCCTCCACAACCAAAATGAAATTATCAGCTTTAATCAGTCCAAACTACTTATAGCAGGAGTGCCCGACAGAATGATCGGGCGATTTATAAAAAATAAGGAATCTCTGCCAGATGTGGCGCTACAGAACACCCAGTTAGTGGACTACAAAATACTTTTAGCTCATCAACCCTCAAGTGTTTTTGATCTTAAAATTGAAACCTGTGATCTTATTTTAAGTGGTCATACTCACGGCGGACAGATTTTTCCATTCCACTTTTTTGTAAGATCACTTCATCCGGTTATTGTTGGCTTTAAAACCATCAATAACATACTGGTTTTTGCCCATCAAGGCACAGGGCTTTGGGGCCCGCCAATGCGCTGGTTCAGCCGCGGAGAAATTGTATTAATTGAGTGGGATTAGCCCCTATAATTTTTACAATCGCTTAAATTTAGCGCGATTGTTGGCGTTTATGATTAAAAATATGATATTTTACGTGCTCGTCTAAACTTAATATTTTGGAGGAGTGATGAAGCTTTCATACTTTTTGCTAATAGTGCTTATATCTCAAAACTCCTCAGCAGTAGTCATTGGTGATGATGATCTGACTCCGGTTAATGCTGAGGCCACCAATATTCCTGTTCAATATAAAAAATTAGTTAATGCCGTTGGAGCGATTCATTTGGGCTGCACAGCCACTCATATTGGTAATGGCTATGTATTAACCGCAGGCCATTGTTTTGAACAACTCAAGGCACATGAACCCGTTGCAAGAGATTTAAATTGTGACGGCGTAAGCATCGAGTGGGGCCTACGCGAAGGCCTTACTCCCTATTTAAAATCATCATGCCAAAAAATTGTTGCTGGTCATTATGCAAATAATAGTGATTTTGCAATTTTAAAAGTTTCACCCGTTCCTCACGTTGCCATTGGTATTGATTTAACTCGAAGAGCCAAGCTTAATGATTTAGTAACGATTTTTTCTCATCCAGATGAACTCCCTTTACGTTGGTCAAAAACATGTAATGTGACTTTTGTAAAACACCCTAATTTACCATCAAATGCGATCTTAATGCACAAATGCGACGCACGCCCCGGCAGCAGTGGAGCTACTATTATCAATGTAACAACCAAAAAAATTGTGGCCATTCATACGTTTGGACATTACTACACTGAAGAAGATGGAATAAATTTTGGAACGTATTTAACAAACCCTGAAATTGCCAATGTTCTTAAAGAGCTTAAACTCAACTAAAAAGAACTCTATATCTTCTTTAACACTTCACCTACAAGGTACAGAGATCCAGTTAACAACACTAAATCTTCTGGTGATGCCAAATCAGATATTTGGTTTAACAAATTAATGACATTTACGTCTTTGTTTGTCGCTAACTCAGAATAAGCTTCTGGGTACTCATTGATTTTGAGACCTTTAAATGGGGTTTCAGTTAAATACAACTTTACATTCTGCAACTCACTGAGTTTTTTAAGCATTTGTGTTGCATCTTTATCTACGCCTATGCCCACAACTAAATGTAAAGTCTTCCATTTAAAATCGGCGAGTATTTCAATTAAACTATCAATCCCTTGCAGATTATGATCACCAGATAGATAAAATGGGCACTTTAAATTGGGCCAGACAGTTTTTTGCATTCGCCCCTGCCAATCTATTTTATTTAAGGCTCCATAAAAGCTGCCTGAATCAAAGCCGAGGATCTGAAATAGCGTCAGTGCCGTCATAATATTCTCAGCCGCACGTTTTCCAATAATATTAATTTCAAATTTAGTATTATTGTATTTTAAAAAATACCTCGGAATTGAGTTTTTTTTATCAATAATAAAGTCGCAAGATTCAGCTTCAACCCAATTAGAATTTGTAGATTTTTGTACAGTTTTTTTCAATTCATTAACTTCGATGGGTAGTGGATGGTGCACAACTATATTTTTACTGGCTACAATTCCAAACTTATTTTTGGCGATCTCAGTGATACTATTTCCTAAAATATTAACATGATCCAAACCAAGCTTTGTAATAACACTGTACTTATGGGGAAAGGCATTTGTAGCATCATAGATACCGCCAAGCCCAACTTCAAAGATAACAAAATCTAAGTTCTGAGCCCATTTGGCACTGAAAAAATAATGTCCTGCCATTAAGCTTAAGGCCTCAAAATGCGAAAGCTCACATTTTTTAATAAGCGGAAAGCACTGATTAAAAACTTCAATAAAATCCGCCTGAGAAATCTGCCGTCCACTAATTCGGATTCTTTCAGTGGTGGAAACTAAATGTGGCGAGCTATAAAAGGCTACCCTTTGCTTCGCTTCTATCAGTAGACTTTCAAGGGCCGCGCAGGTTGTGCCTTTTCCATTAGTACCCGCGACGATAATAACTTTACTCGGATCAATTTTTTTATACCAATCTGTCAACTCTAATGCCGTTCTAATTTTTTCAAGACCCGGCATTGTTTTAGGCATTATTTGCAAGCTTTCCAAATAATCTATAACCTCGATGTACTTATTTATCATCTGAGTGCCATCAACTGCGATTGTATATTATGAACTCTCAAGTACTGAACATAGGCCAAATTAAGATCTTTGGTAACTAAAGCCGTTTCAAGATCTCTGTCTGCCGCAGGTCTATCTGAAAATAGGCTTAAAAAAGATTTTCTTGAATGGCCTATCATAACCGAATTCTTAATACTTGAAAACTGTTCAAGATGTTGAAGAATGAACAGGTTTTGCAATTTATTTTTTCCGAAACCAATGCCGGGATCAAAAATTAACTTGTCTGCAGATATTCCGAATTGAGTTAATTCTTTCAATCTAAGCTCCCACCAGTTAACCAATTGTTCGCAGGGATTTTTTTCGATATTCAAGATGAGGTCTGCTGCAGGAGGCACACTTAAGGAGTGCATGACAAAAGCCGGAAGCCCGGAATTCTTTAATAGGGATTTCATTTCAATTTGAGCAAATCCGGACACGTCATTTAAATAAGAAATAGAGTGTTTTTCTAAAACCTGTTCAGCCACATTGGCTCTTCGGCAATCGAGCGAGATGGGTCTACTAGAATTTAGTTCCGCGAGTGCCCAATTTAACTTTTCAAGTTCTTCAAATTCCGAAATATTAATCGCTCCCGGCCGAGTGGATTCGGCACCGATATCAATAATATCGGCACCTTCGTTAATAAGCAGATTAAATTGATTGTGCAGACTTTCACTATTTATATATTTTCCCCCATCAGAAAATGAGTCATTTGAAACATTTAAAATACCAACCATTTTAGGCCAAAAATATTTTTTACTTTTAATTGTGTTGAATGGTTTTACCTCGACAAACTCAGAGGTCCAATTCGGCAAATCTAGTTTCAAATTTAATTTTATATCTGGCCAGATTTCAAGTAGTGGCAGTAGTGCAAATGGTCTCTCACAAAGTCTTAAATGAGGAATATTAATTTTTTCGGAATTACAGTCTTCCGAAGACCAGTATAAAACATCGATATCAATCAGTCTTGGCGCCCATTTTTCAGAATGGACTCGTCCCATTTTGGTTTCGATTTTTTTGATTTCAATTAGCAGATCTTCTGCTCGGACAGAATCTGAAATCCGGCACAAAACAGCCGCATTCAAAAATCTTTTATTCCAGTCGGAGATTGAATTATCAGGAAGCTGAGCATCGGATTCGTAAATAGCTGAGACCTTTAAAACCTCAAAAAATTGATTTTTTTTAATCTCTGACAAGACCTGTCTTAAATTTTCAATAGGTATTCTTAGATTTGAGCCTAGGCCCAGGGCTACAGTTTTGCTTCGCATGAGAACACAACGCCGTCTTTTAAGTTTTCAACTGGCACTCTGATTTTTTTAACTGATAGTTTAACTTCAGCTTTTAAATTTCGTGATTTTAAATATTCTGCAACCCCGTTAAAAGCCTGTTGATTTAAATGCTCAATCAAATGAAAACTCTTTTCAGTAGAAATCATTTTTAAAATACTTGTGATTTTTACATAATCAATTGCATCTGTCAGTTGATCGGTCTGACAACCAATTACCGGATTTCCAAAATTAATTTCAAAATTATAATGCACCGGTTGAGTGTGTTTTTGCTCTTCAAGCGTACAGCCAAGATGCACCCAAACTTCAAAATCCTGAATACGCAACTGTTGCCTAATGACCTGTATCATTATTTAATACCCACAACATAAGCGATCCAGCTTTCACAAGATTCGCCTTTTTTAACAACGCTAAACACTCCGTTACCATTACCTGTTTTATCGTTACCTTCCCAATAAACTCTGGTGTCTTGAAACCCAACTTCAAGCATGATTTCGCGTATTTCGGGAACGCTCCACATACGCCAGTCGTAGGAAAAAACACCTTCATATTTTTTTCCCTTATAGCCGAAATGAATTTCAAAATAGGCCTCATTAGTTACCGGGTCAAAATTTTTCTGATCCCAATAATATGTAAAATTTTTATGTTTAGTTTTATCTTCTATGGCATCGGTGCATTGTGTACCACCGAAAATATCCACAACAAATAACCCCTCTTGGTTAAGTGATTTATAAACATTGTCAAAATAGCGTTTTAATACTTCTCTTTTTTTAAAGAAAAAATATGAAAAATTCACGGCTATTGCAATATCGGCTACGGGTAGCCCTGGTGATAAAACATCTTTTTTAATTAAGGCGATGCGCATCTGCTGGTCATTATTTAGTGCTGATATGTAATGCTTGCGCCCGTAATCCATAGGTTCACGATCCAAATCTAGTCCACAGGATTTAAATCTTTTATCTAGTTTAACCCACTCGCAAGAGATAGCGCCCGCCCCGCAAAAATCTTCTCTTAAAATCATCGGTTTTTTACTCTTGCGAATTTTTTTGTATATTTTATTATAGAATTTTACATCTTCTGCAGCGGATTGAACGGCCTGGTTGTACAGCTCATACTTATTAAAGGGAACTTGAGAGTTACGAGGCATTTAGGGGACCTCAGCGCAAATTTCGTGAACAAGATCTTTTATTTCATGCTTCTGGGGAACGCTGTTATCTTCTAGGTTGGGGTGCAAGCCAATTCCTGGAAGATTTTTTCCGGCTAAAACACGCGGCGCCGCCATGAGGTGATAAAATAATTCTTTTGTTACACGATAAGATAAATGCTCGCAGAAATTAGTAACCTCGGTGTCTTCATTTACAAATAATACGCGACCAGTTTTTTGAACAGAAGATTTAATCATTTGCCAGTCGTAAGGGTAGATTGACCGCAAATCAATAACCTCAACAGAAAGCCCTTCATTCTTAAGTTCATCAGCCACTTCGTTACATAAAAGCAAATGTCGTCCGTAACTGACGACTGTTATCTGCTGCCCACTGCGAGTTATCTTTCCTTTGCCGAATGGAACCAAATACTCCTGTAGCTCCGGCCACTGGGCTTTCCATTTAGACCTATCCCCTATCGGGGCATCAATCCTGTTTTTCAGCTCTTTTTCATCCGAAGGTTCTCCGGGAATTAATTCTTCGCCGCGCACGCGCATTAAGGCTTTGGGATTTAAAAATAAACAGGGATTCGGATCTTTAATGCATGAGAGTAGCATCCCATAGGCATCAAGTGGATTTGATGGCATCATCACTTTCCATCCTGCCAATCGTGATGCCCAAGCATCAAAAGAGTGAGAATGATAAACACTACCATGAATACCGGCACCAACTGGAGTCATCACGGTCAAAGGTAAATTATATTGTCCGTTCGTGCACCATAATGTATTTCCGGCGATTTTAAGCAAATCAATTGTATTAAATATATAATCAGCAAATTGTATTTCAGCTACGCAACGATCCCCGGCCATAGCAATACCCATCGCCATACCTATAATTCCACGCTCATCAAGTGTTGAATTCCATGTGGTTTTTAAACCTTGAGTTGCAGTAAAGACTCCGCCCAAAGGCGCACCGACATCTTGTCCGAATACATCTTTTAAATTATAATTTTTTTCAGCAAAATGCAGTGCCATTCTGATGGCTTGGGCCATGTTAGACATTAAAAATTTCTCCAGTCTGCATTTTCATTACCGGCATAAACATGATCCCAAATACTTTCAGGCGTTGGCACAGACTCAGCGCGAACTTGCTCAGCAGCCTGCAAGCCTTCAGCTTCATATGCCTCCCAAATATCTTTTACTTCTTTGGTAGTTAACAAATCAGCTTTCAATAGTTTTTTTTCAAATTCTATAACCGGATCAATTTCATTCTGTACGAGATTGGCACCACTGGCTGATGAGTGCCCGTAAAGTCTTGAAACATGGGCTTCGATAAAAGCAGGTTTTCCGGTTTTACGAATATAGGCCATGTCTTCTTCGATACATAAATAAACTTCAACAGGATCATTACCATCAATAACACGCGATTTAATATTAAAAGCTTTAGCGCGGTCCGCGATATTAGTTTCACCATGCTGGCCATCAAACGAAGTCGAAATACCCCATTTGTTATTCTGCACTGTAATCAACATCGGTAATTCCTGACCTTTGCGTGAAGCTAAAATCAACGCAGAGGCAAAATCACCTTCGGCCGTACCTGCATCACCGCCTGTTACAATCGAAATGGCCTTTTTACCAGCGCGCTTTTGTGCATGTGCCGTACCACAGGCTATCGAGTACTGAACCTCTAAGGGAGAAGTCACCGGCGCCACATTCCATTCAGGAACACAATAATGGTTTGAAAAATTTCGCCCACCAGTTGATTTATCGGTTACGCGATTCATCATCAGCCTAACGGATTCAATCATTGGCAGGCCCAGCGCTACTAATGTGGGTGTACAGCGGTAGTGTAAATGAAAAAAATCAAACTCAGGTCCTTTGCCTTTTTTTCCTAGTAAGCCCAATGGAACACCCCAAGCTTCTTCGCCCGGACCACCGATCCAAAAAAAAGATTCACCGGTTCGATATATTTTAATAAGCCGCTCTTCAAGAACACGGGATTTAACCATCGATTTATAAATCAGAATTAGAAGCTTTTTTTCAAGGCCACCGAATACTTTTTTTACAGTCATGTTCACTCTTTTGTTAAGCTCCGTATCATACCCAAAATACTTAGTAAAATCCTAGGTTTATAAGGTGCAATAACGCATATTGTACTTAGTGTTGCTGCGGCTTTCAGCAATCAATTGCATGAATGGACTGTTTAGATTGACTGTCTAATTGACAATGGCAACATAAGACTCAGATTTAGTATTATAAAGAGGAGTCTCAATGACATATCTTAAACGCTTTGGTTACTTTATCATTACAGGTATTTTAGTTGCGATAACAGTTCAGTTTGTGGTGAGTTTTATTGGTGGTTTCTTCGGCATCAACTTAACCTCAGGTGGATATGCTGGACTTTTCACCCTATGTCTGATCTACGGCATGGTCGGTTCGTTCATATCATTACAACTTTCGCGCTGGATGGCTAAACGATTTCATGGAGTTCAAGTCATTGACCCAAATACAACGAATCCGGGCCAAAGAAGCCTGATCGATAAAGTTTATAGAATTGCTCGTAATGCGGGTATGGATGTTATGCCTGAGGTTGGCTATTACGAATCTGCAGATGTAAATGCTTTTGCCACAGGCCCATCTAAAAAAAGATCTTTAGTTGCTGTGTCTACCGGTCTGATGAACAACATGAGTGAGGCTGAACAAGAAGGAGTTTTAGCTCACGAAATTTCTCACATCGTTAATGGCGATATGGTGACTTTAACTTTAATTCAAGGCGTGGTTAATGCCTTTGCCATGTTTATCGCACAGATCATTACAATGGCGGTGATGAATGCCATCAGAAGTAAAGATGATGATCGCCCCGGTTTTGGTGACTTTATGCTGCGGCAGATGATCTACAGTGTGGTTTCTATTGTCTTTACAATTTTGGGTTCGATAATTGTTAATTATTTTTCTCGTCAGCGTGAATTCAGAGCTGACGCCGGTGGCGCCCGCTACTCTTCGCCTGATAAAATGACGGCGGCTCTTTTAAAATTGCAAAAAATGCATGTACTGCCGCCTGCAAAAGAAGAGCAAGAAGGCCCTGATAAACTAGCCACACTAAAAATTTTCGGCAAATCATCAGGTTTTTCAGCGCTGTTCATGACTCACCCACCACTCGAAGAAAGAATTGCCGCACTTAGAAACAGAACTTATTCAATGTCGGTTTAATTAGTCTAAGTTTTTATTACTGCTTCTTAATAGCACTCGTTAGCGACAAATCTTTACCGGTTTCTAATGCTATTAAATCTAATAAAATATCTGAAGCCTCTTGAATATCGCCCCGCTTTAAATACTCTTTGTCTTTTTCATTCTTAGCGGCATAACGGGTTTTTTTAACTTTCTTTTCTTTTTCGCCTTTATCTTTTATCACTTCAGATACTTTAATAGTTTTACCTAATTTTTTAGTTTTTTCGAGTTCGTCTTTTATTTTTTTAAATTCTTCATTCTTAGCCACGCGCTGTTCTGATCGCGTTTTAATTTTATTAACCCATTCAGGTTTAATTGGTTGCCAAGCGCCATCTCCCTTATCAACGTAGGCATCTTTTGACAAAAATGTATCAATTTTTTTAGGAGGCAGCGAATAGTCCATACTCTTTTCACCTATATCGTCTACGTTATAAGGGCTTGGTATAATAATATCCGATTCTACGCCACGATGTTGGGTGGAAAATCCTCCTGGAGTGAAAAACATTCCGATTGTTACCTTAAGTGCTCCAAGCTCACCTGGTATAGGAATAACCGTCTGAATACTGCCCTTACCATAGGTATGCTCCGAGCCAACAATAACAGCGCGATTATAGTCTTTCATCGCGCCGGAAACAATTTCTGAAGCCGATGCACTGATTCTGGAAGTCAATATCACTAGTGGGCCTTCCCAATCGACTTTTTCGTCGATATCAGACAGTGCATTTTCGGCCCCCTCTTTGCGTGCAGTTTGTTTAACAATATTGCCGGTTTTAATAAAAAGTCCCCCGATTTTAACTGCATCCTCTAAAGACCCGCCGCCATTATTTGAGAGATCTAAAACCAAACCATCAACATTTTTATTTTTTGCTTCCGTAACAATTTTTTTCATATCAACGGCCGAAGATTTGCCACCGCGTTTAGAATCTGCATAAAATGAAGGGAAATTAATAACGCCAATTTTCTTTTTTGCTCCATTAATTTCTTTATCCTGATAATGAATGGAGACGGCATTATCTTCCAAATTAACTTTCTCGCGCGTCAGTTCAATATTCAATTTCTTATTGCTGCCGCCTTCTTTTCTTAAGATTGTTAATTTAACTTTGGTCCCCTTCGGACCACGAATCAATTTAACGACATCTTTTAAATCCATGTCGATGACGTTTTCCATTTTGCCGTCTTTTTTACTTACGGCCACAATTTTATCCTGCGGGTCTACCAACTTCGACTTCCACGCAGCCCCTCCAGTTACTAGAGCCTCAACTACAGTGAATCCATCTTCTTGTGATAAGGTTGCACCAATGCCCTCTAAAGAAAGACTCATGTCGATTGTAAAGTCGTCATAATAATCTTTAGAAAAAAAGCTCGAGTGCGGATCAAGTGATAGTGCAAATGAATTCAGATAATTAGCTACAAGAGTGGTGAATTTAGTTTCTTTTATGCGTTTTAAGTTTCTTTCATAGTTTTTTATGACGCGCTTTTTGGCTTCGTCCAGTTTAATATCGGTTGCTAAATAGTTCGCCACCTGAAATTGCACATATTTTTTTAAAAACTCACTTGCTTCTTCAGTAGTCTTAGGAAAACTTTTGTGATCCGGATCATAAATAAATTCAGTGTCTTTATTAAATTTAAAATCCTTGTTAAGTATCTTTTTTACTTGATCTGTTCTTTCTTCAACTCGTTTCACCATCAAGTCTTGAGTTTCAGACAAAAACTTACAATCAGTTTTTGTTACGTCTTCAAAAACATTTTTCATCATGATCTTTATCTTTGCAATATCATCCTCGAGCAAATAAATTTTAGCACTGTCTTGTCGTTTGATATATTGATCAACAACCCGGGCCTGCAACTCTTTATCTTTCTGCTTTACAATCAAATGATTTTGCAGAAAGCCGGTTTGAATAGGGTCCACCCAATTGCAATCGAGCTGTTTAGTTAATTGCAAACCCTGCGCAAGCGAAACAGATGATATTAACAGAGTTATTAAAAATGTTTTTTTCATGAAGATGATTTCCTTTTTAGATTTCAAAAACAATTATCCCGCTAATTATTCGATTTAATTATACGTTGTGTGTCGGTATTTGGTAATATCTTCTTAACTAAAAAGAAAAAATATTTAGGGCTTACGTCTTGACGTATTAAATAAATCCAACTGCGCAGAGCCATCGCTTATCAATTGCGACCTTAGTCCATGTTGAGTAATTTCATGTTTAATAAAATCTCCGCCATGAGTTTCAATCATAAAAAAAGACATCTGCGGATAGTCAGACTTAAGTCTGGTCATCTCCTCAACTACTAGTTGAATATTTTTAGGGTCATCATCACTCATTCCAAAACGGTGATGCGGGCTTTCTCCGTATACCTCGATAGCTTTTTCAACGGATGCACGGATAGCCTTTTGCTTGAGTTGAGCAATAGTTGAGGTGTACTGCGGATCTCCCAAATACTCTCGTACTCTTTTATTGCTAACTGCAAACACACTTAAATAATTCGGTTCTGATGGTAAATAACCGGCTTTTATAAACTCACGGACGCCATCCTGGATTGTCTTAACATTGTGTCCTCTTGCAGTAATAACTGAAATCGGCCTTTGGTTAAATGTGGCATGGTAAAAACA
>JBBTEQ010000065.1:0-5252 GCA_038042235.1 Bdellovibrionota bacterium
ATCTAGGTTGTCTACTTCTACTTCAAAACAAATACCCCTAAATGAATCGGAATAGTGAGCCCACAATAATAAATTTCCATAGTCTTTTGAAAATGAACAAATTTTAATTTTATGTTTACCTTGGATAATTTCTTCCAAAAATTCCTTTTTTGTATCGGGATCATGATAGAACTGACCTTCCATAGGGTCGTTAAGGTCTAAGAAATTTGCAGCATAAAAACGCTTATTACAGATAATATCTGAAACGAATTCAAAATTTCTCAATGATTTAAATTTGTAAAGTGTCATGTCAGCCTTTTCTTTTAATGTCCAATTTAGACTTCTCTATCAACCTAGTGGAAGCGTGAATTGTGGCTAGATAATAATAAAAAATCCAGCTTAACCAGATTGCTTCATCATAATCTGTTTTTTGGTTTTGGTTATGGTGTCGCAAGCCAAAGGAGTTTGCTAGATTAAAAAGATCTTTTTCGTCTTCTTTTTTCAAGATGTTTTTCAAAGTAGGTCTTAAGAACTCTAGAACATCTGCCAAGTTTTTTACCGCATCTCGCCTGTCAGTGATAGAAGAGTGTCTAGATCGAAAATTATTAACAGCATCCATAACTCTTTGTTCAACATTCTTTTTATCAGTATTTGGCAAAGAAGCTTCAAATAAATTATTTAAGTTTTTATCTTCAAGTAAAGAAATCTCGCCATTAGAGTTTAGAACAAATCCATTATCTAATTTTTCTAATAGTGGATTTAACATTATTTTTAATTCTTCTTGGCCGTCTGCTTTTGAAAAAGTATTATAGTGCCAGCCGCACTCATTGTACGAGTGATATGTTGCATCCGTAGGTTTACTTACTAAATCATATACGATTTCAATGAAGTCAAAGATATCGTCTATTGATAGAGAATCTATAGCATCACTTATATGGGCGAGCTTTGGTTTATGAAGTACTTTTGTAAAATAGTGACTTACATCACCTATGGAACCAGAAATTTCCATATCGACACAGTACTGTCCATATGCTTCCGCTAAATAACCAAAACTCCTAAGATCTTGATAGATTTGCAAGAACCACGTTTTAAACGTTGGTAATGTAATTTTACTTATATCGGTAGTCTGTCTTCGTTCCGAATAGTATTGTCTAAAGTTTCGATTTGGTAATTTTGGAAAATCTTTTGGCATATTAATTTCTCATAACATTAAAATGGAATGTCATTCTCTTGTGCGAATGTCACAAGTCGATTGTTTTTACTTTCAATACTTTCGATAAACTTGATTGATGAAACTATGTTATTAACTATCAACATACTTTCACTATAGTTTAAAAATTTATTATCATGAGCCATGCTCTGGTTGTTTCTGACTGAGTTAAATGCATCCAGTATTGAAATGCTAGATTTTAAGATTCTCTCAGTCATCTCAGAGTCAATCTCGTTATTGTTTTTAAGTGATTTAAGATACTCACCCATTAGGCTGTGTAGAGGCTTTTCTTTATCAGTTTCAATTCCCCTGTTGGCACAGATCGATCTTAAGTATTTGATTGTGTAAGTATGCAGCCGATCCAGAGCTGCCTCGGGCTCATGCTTTTCAACGGATTCTCTTATGGATTTCGCTAATGCTGCGATATCTTTTTCTGCTATTTTTGGATTAATTACTTCGATATCCATGACAGGAGCACTTTGAGCCAGCCTAAAAGCTGCTTTTTCGCAAACATCTAAAACAGACGGCTCTGGTGTGATGTACTCTCTTAGGTAAGTAATCATGTCGGTTATTAGTTTTGCAACAACGTGGTTAGGTTCGTCAGTCCAGAATGCACGTAGTTTATTTGCCTTAGAGCTTCCTCGGCCTCGATAATCGTGGATTTCTTTACTGGTACTATCATTAACAAAATCAGAAAATGTCCTATCTGAAAAGTTCAGAACGTAGCCGCCCGACATATCAAAGAGCTTCTCTAAATTACGTTTTTCTGCATTTGTTAAATCTGACATATGCACCTCAATACAGTCGGATATATGTCGTAGATGGTTTTCAAGCAATCAGAAAGATTTTTATGTAGCTGAATTAGACTGTAGTATACTTATTAGTAAGTACCACGGAACCTAAGAAAGTTCCCTTAAAATTCCGATACTAATCATATTAAATACTTAGGCTGTATTCTGGTTCCGAAATTGGCGGAGAGAGCGGGATTTGAACCCGCGGTAGAACTTTTGGAAGTACGAGCGTTTAGCAAACGCTTGGTTTCAGCCACTCACCCACCTCTCCGCACGAGAATTGGTATAATTTAAGCTGAACGCACCTAAATAAATAGGCGAACAACTAAACTGCCATAGCGTTTTTACAGAATCAAGGTATGCCAGCACACAGCTCTTGATTTTGAGACCTATTTTATGTAAAAAGGTCTTTCGCGCTTAAACTAAGCTCAAAACACTGTGCAACCGTAGTTCAGCTGGATAGAATACAACACTACGAATGTTGGGGTCCCAGGTTCGAATCCTGGCGGTTGCACCAATTTTAAGCTGACCCCTAAACTTTAGTGTTCTTCAAAAGCTAAAGCCTTGTTTTATTCTTTCTGGCTCTGACGCTAAACTCAAATCCGATCCTAAATTCAATTAATCTTGCATTTCATGCATTTTATTATTCTGATAAGGCATATCAAACTGGGTGGTTTTGCATGAAGCATCTCTTAAAGTTCCTGATCTGTTCTTTGATTTCTTTTACTTCTTTATTCGCTTTTGCTTGGGGCTCTTTGGCCCACAAAGCCTCGGCTAAAATCGCCTGGAATTTTTTAAACGACGATACAAAAAAACAAGTTACCGAAATATTAAATGGCGGAAGTATTAGTGAGGCCTCAGTTTGGCCCGATTCTGTTCGCCGAGCGCCTGAATGGAAGTATACGACCTGGTACCACTTCGAAAAGGCTCCAGATAATACGACATATCTTGAAAATTTAAGACAGCAAGATGACCGTACACGCCTGTTAGGTGGCCTATTAGAGGCTTTATATATTGCGGAAGATACTTTTAAAAATCATGCTTCTACAAAAGTTGAAAGAGAACATGCTTTGAAATTTGCGGTGCATTTTATTGGAGATATCCACCAACCGCTGCACACCGGCCGCGTAGAAGATAAAGGCGGTAATAAAATACCGATTAAGTGGTTGGGCTTAGACACTAATTTACACAGTGTTTGGGATTCGCAGATGATTTACTTGGCCTACAAAAATCAATTGGGCGTCATGGATGCAGATCAATCCCAGATTTATGCCGACATACTGCTGACCAAATTTAAAGATTATAAACCCACACCAGAGCTTTTTACTCGCTATGATGATTGGATGCATGAATCCATGATACCAAGATCTGATGCCTACGCTTTTAAAGATGAAAATGAAGAGGCCTATACTAGTCGCTTTATCGACATCGTTGATAAGCGCGTTTACTTAGCTGGTTTGCGAATTGCTTTAATGACCCAGCGACTGGTGGCCCTAGTTAGACCACTAGAGGATGTTGCGGACCCTCTGCAAACTTTGCGTAAAGCCATTGTGGATATTGTTGGGGATTTTACTGCTTTTGTTTCGTTAAAACCACGCTTGGCACTTGGTGGGCCGCCGCCGGTAACTAATCCTGTGCCTTAAGCTCATTATTTGTTGTGCTAGCCTGTTGTGTGTGTGCTTTTGAGTTGTATTTCCAGAATTTTGGTAGCAACCAAATACAGGCTAAAGTTGCAATTATACAAATAATTCCGCCCGATAAAATTGAAATAAAGTTAGAGGAAACAGACGCCACATAACCCGCGCGCGCATTACCCAGCATTGGTCCACTCATATAGCTGATCATTTCAATAGACGCTAGCCTTCCCCGCCTATCGGTGGGTATGGTTTCGTTCCAGATCGTACTACGAAAAACGGCGCTGACCATATCGGCGGCGCCGGCCAGTACCAAGCATAAAAAAGCCAGTGGCAGTGAGTTGGCAAAAGCTAAGGCAACAATTGCGCAGCCCCAAAGACTGGCCGAAATAATCACTGCAGCCCCGTGGCGCTGAATTTTATGCGTCCAACCACTGAGTAACGAAACAATTAAACTCCCCGCTGGAATGGCCGAATAAAGCCAACCTGCCGCTGTGGGGCCGCCCCAACTAGCCGCCATCGCCGGATACAAAGCCATCGGCATTGCAAACACCATGGCTAGAATATCCACCACATAGGTGCCAACAAGTTCGGGGCGCGATAATGCGTATTTAATTCCGTCTTTAACCGATTGAATAGCGTTACCGGTTTTTGCGGCAATCGAAAAATTAGGAATTTTAACTTTCATTAAAAAAAATATCGAGGCGGCAAAAGTCAAAAAATCCAGAATATAAATAACTTTTAATCCATACTGCGCAATAATAAATCCGCTAATGGCTGGACCCAGTATGGCGCAAAAACTAAATTTAAAAGAATTCAAAGCAGCAATCTGAGTTAGGTGTTCTTTGGCCACGATTTGCGGTGTGATGGCCTCCATAGCGGGGCGATGAAAGCCTACCAGCGCACTCATGCTCGCTGCAATTACAAAAATAAGTCCCGCCATTGGGTTTTCTGATGAAGTATTAAAAAATAGTGCCAGCGAAGCTAGTGCCAAACAAACTTCAGCTATAATAATGATTTTTTTTCGATTCATCGAATCAGCGATAACTCCACCAAGCAGGCCAAAAATTAGTAATGGTAACAATTGTATGGAGCCTAAGATCCCCACCCAAAAAGAAGACTTCGTGAGTTCATAAATTTGATAAGGAATCGCAACATAGGTCATCATGCTGCCAATGTAAGAAATCAATTGCGCTAAGTAAAGATAGCGATAATTGCGATTTGTTTTAAGCAGCCCTAGCTTAATAAACATATAAAACTCAGATTTCTTTTCTTAGTGTGTGAATCGCGGCGATAAGAATAATAATCAGGGTTTGTTTTAGTATCAATATCCAAATAAACAATATCCGGAACGCTGCCTAATGTATTTTGTATTTGTGCTTCAAGAATTTTTTGTAAATTAATATAGTACTTCTTGTTTTTAAAACTGCAGAAGTCTTCTGTCTTTAAACCATAGTGAACTTTTGATAAGAGCTTCTCAACATCGGCCTCCACTTCAAAACTTTCTTGCTGGATATGTGGCCCTACCCAAAATTTAAATTTTTTTTGATTACTTCCGGTGTTGATCAGTTTTTTTATAGTTTTTTCGATGATTTTGTTTTCGACTCCACGCCAGCCTGCATGCACCGCCGCCACCCG
>JBBTEQ010000066.1:0-7647 GCA_038042235.1 Bdellovibrionota bacterium
GCCCTGAATACTTCTGGTATGCTCGAAGCTATTAAAAAACAGGTCTTGGTAAACAAAATACCGCTTTTAGGAATATGCGTTGGTTATCAAATGCTGACGAAAAAAAGCGAAGAGGGACAATTGCAGGGTTTGGGTTGGCTTGAGGCTGAAACGCTTAAGTTTCAGGACGACAGTCGGCAAATGAAAATTCCACATATGGGTTGGAATTATATTAAGCCTGTGGGTGAGCATCCTCTGGCAAATGCTTTTTTAGAAAAATCACGAGCCTATTTTGTGCATTCTTATTATGTTAAGGCCAAGTCTGCAAAAGATATAATACTCGAGACGGAGTATATTCAAAATTTTGCTTCCGGGATGGCTTATCAAAACATTATGGGGGTGCAGTTTCATCCTGAAAAAAGTCATAAATTTGGGATGCAGCTTTTTAAGTCATTTGTAGAGTTGTCACAATGATTACCAGAAGAGTCGTTCCCTGTCTTTTGCTTTCGGGAAAAAAACTAGTTAAAACCATTAAGTTTGGCGATGCCAAATATATTGGAGACCCTATAAATGCTGTAAAAATATTCAACGATAAAGAAGTTGATGAAATTATGATTTTGGATATTGAAGCATCGGTTCAGCAAAAGCCGCCTCAGTTTGAGTATCTCAGCGAAGTGGTAAGTGAGTCTTTTGTGCCAATCAGCTATGGTGGCGGTATCAATTCATTAGAGCATATTGATAAATTATTGCAGATGGGAATTGAAAAAGTCTGTTTAAATTCCGTAAATGCAAAAGACTTTGAATTAATCACTGAAGCATCTAAAAAATACGGTGCACAATCTGTAGTTGGCGTCATCGACATAAAAAAAACCTTGTTAGGACGAAATGAAATTTATTTTAAGAATAAAAAACTGAGCATTAATATGCAACCAGTTGAATTTGCGCAGAGCCTGCAAGAGTTCGGAGCGGGTGAAGTTTTACTAAACTTTGTCGATCGCGATGGTACCTATAAGGGCTATGATTTAGAGCTGACAAAAGAAATCAGTAATCGGCTCAAAATTCCCATTGTTGTTGTAGGTGGTGCCGGCTCTGTTGAAGATTTTAAGCGGGCTTTTCATGCCGGAGCAAATGCCGTCAGTGCGGGAAGCCTATTTGTTTATCATGGGCCTCATAAAGCGGTGCTGATTAATTACCCAACGCGTAAGCAAATTGAGGATATTATTTTTAATAAAGATTAGGCTGTGTAGATTGATACTTGTTACTTGGGTTAAAAATTGTTATTTAATTTTAATAAATTTGTGAAGGGAATTGCATTGAAAAAGGCATTAATTACCGGAATTACCGGACAGGACGGGTCTTATTTAGCTGAGTTACTTTTAGAAAAAGGTTATGAGGTTCATGGCATTATCAGAAGATCATCTTCTTTTAACACGGGTAGAATAATACATATTTATCAGGATCTGCACGAAAAAGATGTAAAACTGAAGCTACACTATGGCGATTTGGCCGATGCCAGTTGTTTAGAAAAAATTATCGATATGGTCGAGCCCGACGAAGTTTATAACTTGGCAGCTCAAAGCCATGTGCGCGTTTCGTTTGATGAACCAATCTATACGTCCGATGTTACAGCTCTGGGTACGGCACGTTTACTTGAGGCTATTAAAAATGTCGGTGACATGAAAAAAATTAAATTTTATCAGGCCTCTAGTTCTGAAATGTATGGCTTGGTGCAAGCCGTTCCGCAAGATGAAAAAACGCCTTTTTATCCACGTAGTCCCTATGCCTGCGCCAAACTTTATAGCTACTGGCAAACAGTTAACTACCGCGAAGCCTACGGACTACACGCATCTAATGGTATTTTATTCAACCACGAAAGCCCAAGGAGAGGCGAAACTTTTGTAACCCGAAAAATCACCCGTGCGCTGGCGAAGATTGTGGCCGGTAAACAAAAGAAATTATACCTTGGTAATCTAGATGCTAAACGCGATTGGGGATATGCCAAAGATTATGTTGAGGCCATGTGGCTGATGCTTCAACAAACCACAGGCGATGATTATGTCGTCGCGACAAATGAAACCTGGACGGTTAAAGATTTTTTAACTCAAGCCTTTAGTTGCGTCAGTTTAAACTGGCAGGATTTTGTTGAGATTGACGAAAGATACTTCAGACCGACCGAAGTTGATTTATTAATTGGTGATTACTCAAAAGCAAAAAACAAGCTTGGCTGGGCCCCTAAAACCAGTTTTAAACAATTAGTTAAAATTATGGTGACGGAAGATTTAAAAACCGAAGGCGTTTATGATAACGTGAAATTTAGAGATCTTTAATGAAAATTGCCTTATGTTTGTTGGTTAAAAATGAACTGCCCTGCTTAAAAGTAATGCTTCCTCGTATTCAGACAGAACTTGCAAAAGTTAAGTTTGAGTCTATTTATGCCATAGATGGTGGTTCGACTGACGGCACTCTTGAAATTTTAGCCGATTACAAAATTCCTGTTCTTTCTCAAAGTAAACGCGGGCGAGGTCAGGCTTTTCATGTGGCCTTCAGCGAAATCATGGCTGATGCTTATTTGTTTTATTCACCGGACGGCAACGAGGACGAAAAAGATTTAGGAAAATTTAAACAGTACTTAGAAAATGGTGCCGACCTTGTTATCGCTTCACGTATGTGCAAAGACGCCTTTAATGAAGAAGATGTACATTTTTTTAAATGGCGTAAATGGGCGAACAACGCCTTTAACATATTAGCTAATGTATTATTCAGAAGAAGTGGAAGTTTTGTAACTGATTCGATTAACGGTTATCGGGCGATAACCAAAAAGGCTACAGAAATTTTAAAATTAAGTGCGCAAGACTACACAATCGAATATCAAATGACCATTCGTGCTTTTAAACATAAGTTGAATATTGTTGAATTTCCAACAATCGAAGGCCAGCGAATTGCAGGCGAAACTGGTGCGCCATCCTTACAAACCGGAATTAAATTTCTTAGAAGACTTTACACTGAATTAATCGGTAAAGACTGAGATTGAAAGACTAACGTGAAAATAATTCAGTATTTCATTATACTTTGTTTTGCAGCATTGGCTATCTGTCGGAGTAATACATTTCCCTTCTATTTTTCATGGGATATGGATCTTATAGTTATTCAAGACTTACTGCTGATGCAAAATAATCAATTACCGACACATTTGAATCATCCGGGTCTTGGAATGTATTGGTTGCTTTTCTGGATGCAGGATATCGCTCAAATGACTGGACTGATTACCGAAGTTAGTATCGCAAACCTTGGTAACAGCCTTGAGCCACTGCTGATCGTAGCTGAACAAATGGAATTCATCCGAGTTGTAAATGCCCTCTATTGTATTTTGCTGAGTTTAATTTCTTGGAAAGTTGTTACGTCCGTGGCCCCGCTTAACAAATGGCAAAGTACGCTTTCGCTAGTAGTTTTTTTAATTATACCTGGTATTTGGCGCTATGATATTCCACTTGTACGTACCGAGACTTATAGTCTGATATTTTGGGCGTTAGCCCTATTATTTACTATCAAAGCAGCCAGAGAAAATATTAAATTTAATATTTATACAATTGCGGCCGGTTTTTTTGCGGCACTGAGTTTTTTTACGAAAATTCAAAGTTTTTTCTTGGTTGGACTATTGCCGATAATTTTTCTTATAATACTGGGAGATAAAAAAGTCAGTAATACTGTGTTAACTAAGCCATTTAGGTTTTGGCTTTATTTACTGGTTTTTCTTGCACTTTGTGGATTAAGTATTTTGTACTGGGGCCCTAGACACATTGTAACGTTTGCCAGTGCCTACTGGCCAAATAAATTTTTTGCATTTTTTATTGGACTTTTAATATTTGTTAAGTTTTACACGTCGGGCAAGCACAACTCTTTATTAAAGATTGATTTTCCTCATAATCACTTCAGTTCTTATCTAGTGAGGTTTCTTCAAGGTGCAGCTCTTATTTTGATTTTTCCTTTGTTAATGCCAATGGACCCACTTAAATCAATGGCTTACAGTCTTTTAAGCTTTAAAATGGTATTTGTTAGATGGATCGAAGCGGCCGCATTCGGACAGCATGGTACATTTTTTTCCAGAATCACAATTACCTTACAAAATAATTGGAGTTATCTTGCGCTATTATTTATTTCTGTAACAATAATTTTGATATTCCATAGACATATAAAAGATCGTTATCGTTTTTATGCAGCTCTAGCGATAACGCTCATATTAGGAACGCACATATTGTTGGCCGTAAGACCCAGTGTTCAAGATAGTATCTGGGTTGAAGTACCTATTATCCCAATACTTTTAATTTTATGTTTAAGTTTTGAAAAAATGAAAATGCTAGTAACTCCAATATTAATTTTACTGGGTGTTATTAATATTTATATAATAACCGGATTCAAAACTGTTTCGATTACTAAAGGAATTGCATATTACGATAGCCATATGTTTTTTGAAGAGGTTTATCGTTTCGATTCTTACAATGAGGCTATTAATAGAGTCTATAAGAATAAAGAGCAAAAAGACAGGGCTGTTGTTTTTGCAAGTCGCTGGAAGGAATGGCAAAATATTTTAAGGAATAATTTTTCTGAAAGTAATCTAACGCTTAGAGAGATCAGTGAATTAAATGGAAATTTGATAATCCATCTTAATAAAATTGAATCAAAAGATTTAAATATTCATTATAGGCCAGACATGGTTCAGACTATCTATTTACCTGAAAGTGAGATTTCAAGTTTAAGTGCAAAAGATTGTGAACTGGTTAACAAAAGTGAACTCAGCCACGAGGGAAAGAGTTACATGGGTTATGCGGTTAAGGCCTTTGCGAATAAAGGCAGATACCCATTGCTATGCAGTGTTCACTCTGATTTTTTAGATAAAGGCTTTGTTGTTGTAAATATGGCAGCCATGGCAACTTTCAGAATGCGTTTTAACGAGTAGCCACTTAGTGGTGGCTACTACATCCGAACTTCGCCATTTTTTGTAACGAGATGGGCATATGGCATTGGTATAAGTAGTGTCCCGCCCTTGTTAATATAGTCTTGCTCGCGTTTAACAATTTCGTCTTTAAAATACCAAGGTAAGACCAGCATTGTTTTAGGTTTTAAGTCTCTGGCTTTTTCTTCAGAGACTAATTCAAAATCGGTCCCCAAAGTTCGGAGGCCCACTTTGTCAGGATTTCTTTCGCTGATGTAGGGCATCATCTCTTTAGTTACGCCAAAGAATTGTAATAAGACATTTCCTTTAGTAGAGGCGCCAAGACCAAAAACTTTATTATTTTCTTTATTTTGCTGAAGGATATAATTGCGGACTTTAGTGCCCAAAGTTTCAATTTTTTGCCAGTAATTACGATAAGTCTGAGGATCTTCAAGTTTCATTTTAATTTCTTCTTGTCTGAACATTTCAAGATTCTTAGCTCCTTGAGCTGTTTCAAGGCTGGTGTTGTTTTCGTGGGTTACGAAAAGTCTCATGCTGCCGCCGTTAACGTGATTGGTCGAAGCATCAAATGCCTTAAGGCCATTTCTTTTCATTAAAATTTCAAGTGCGTGCAGTGAGTAATAAGATAGATGTTCGTGGCATATATCATAAAAATTCATATTGGTAAGCATAAGGGGCAGGTAGCTGAGTTGAATACTCCAGGCGCCATCAGCATGCAAAATATTTTTAACGTCGCGTACGAAACTATTGGGATCACCGAGATCGTAAAACATAGCATTGCAAGTAACGGCTTTAGCTTTTTCAGTCGGAAAGGCAGTGCGAAATAATTCTTCGGAGAAATAGTTATTTAAAATTTTAATCGAGGGATCAACATGCTTCCAATCAATATTTTTGGCGGGTTCAATTCCCACCCGAACGAGGTCTTTCGGATAAAAACCAACGGTGGTGCAATCATTGGCGCCGATGTCCACGACTATATCGCCTTTTTTCGGATTTACTCTGGAGCTAATATCCTGGATTACATCTTTAAGATCATTTCGCATCATTTCGCTGGTTGCAGAGCGATAGAAATATTGGCGGTACATAAGGTCAGGGTCAACTTCTTCTTTTAGTTGTAGAAGTCCGCAACCGGCTGGATTTTTAGTTGTATCGCAAAGGGTCAATGTAAGCGGCACTTTGATTTTGGAGATTTCTACTTCTTTGTTGTCTTTAACAAAGGTGGCTGAAAGATGTTGCGGACTCAGATGGATAACTTCAGTAAAATCATTTGATCCACATACCTTACAATGCTTTAGTTCAGTGAATACGCCCACAAAGCCCCCTTTTAAATTAATATAATTTCCAAACTGAAAATATGACCGAAAATAGATAAAATTTCAACATATTCTAATTAAATTTTGTTTTGCGAACTCTGCTGCTGATGAAAAGATAAAACTCTCGCAAAATGGTCTTTACAATTTCTATACCTGTTTTAAAAGGTCGCATTTTTCGTTCGCCACCGATACGAGGTGGCTCGTCAGCTCCTATTTCTGTTACTTTATATCCTTGCCACTGAAAGCGCAAAGTGGTCTGACAGGGCCAACTCAGGCCCGGCGCGTCTAAGTTTAATTTCAAAGCAATATCTTTTCGGTAGGCCCGGTATCCTACCAGAATATCCGTTATTTGTGCTTTGAACAAAAAGTTCACGATTTTGGTGAACATCCAGTTTCCAAAACCGGTGAGCCAGTCATCATCGAGACTTTTTGCAGAGTCTTTGTATCTTGAAGCCACAACCAAGTCATAACCTTCATGAACTTTCTGAATCAGTTGCGGAATACTTTCAGGTAGAGAATTCCCATCCGGGGTGAATTCAATGATAATATCGCCCTTAGCCATGAGCATTCCCTGCTTCATCGCTTCGCCAAAACCTCTTTTTGATTGAGAGTGAACTTCATAGCCATGGGTTTTAAAATACTCAAGCGTACCATCATTTGATCCACCATCGACAATCAATATTTGATCCACCCATTCTTTTTTAATTTGTGGCATGATCACTTGGATAGCCGTTATTTCATTAAGCGTTGGTACGACAAGGGTTGAGGTCATTTTTTGTTGATTCATTTCAATAGCTCCAGCGATTCTAAGTAGTTTTGGAAATCAATTGTGTTCAAAGAAACTTTGTATAATTTTACATACCTGTTCAGTGGTGTCTGCGCTCATATATGAGCATGAAGGGAGGCAGATCCCCTCATCGAATATTTTTTCGGATATGGGTTTGCTTTCAATTTGAAAAAATTCATTATTTTTAAATATGGGCTGGGTGTGAAGGGGCTTCCAAATATGTCGAGCCTCGACATTGTAACTTTCAAGGTAAGAAATCAAATCGCTGGGTTTTTTTCCGGTTTGTGGTGGAATCAATGCTGTCGAGAGCCAGTGGTTGGAGTAATAGTCCGCAGAGTCTTCTATAAATTTTAATGAAGAGCTTTTTAAAATTTCCTTATAGATATTAAAAATATTTCTGCGGGCTTGGACTCGGTCTTCAATAACACTCATTTGCCCAAGGCCGATACCGGCACAGATATTACTTAAGCGGTAATTATAACCAATTTCGGAATGAAGGTAGTAGGGCGCCTTGTCGCGGGCCTGTGTAATAAAAAACAGGGCCTTTGTAGCCTCTTCTTTAGTGTGAGTAAGCAGCATACCGCCACTTGAGGTCGTGATGATTTTGTTTCCGTTGA
>JBBTEQ010000067.1:0-7697 GCA_038042235.1 Bdellovibrionota bacterium
CCAGGGTGTTCTGCGCCGGGGCGTTGCCAATCACCCCGGCAAACAGGAGCAAAGTCAGAATGAGTTGGCGTGGGCGCATGGGTAGGTTTCCGAGGATATTGGGAATATAGCGCGCCCCTGTCCGGCATAGGCAAAAAAAACGCAGCTCTAGGCTGCGCTTAAAATCCACCAAAGGAGGATGGAGGAGGGATTGCCGGCACATCTATTACGGGCGGCGCTACGTTTCCCCTGGATTCACTGGGGCCGGAACCCTCCGACGTTTGTGAAAGTTGCTCTTTAGTTACGTACCCTTTTTCCTGAAGGACATCTAACCACCGACGGAAAAATTATCCCCTTTAAACCCGGAATACTTAAAATCATCGCAAAGGACCCTAGCCCCGTGGTGCCATTTGTAATACGGAACCTCTGGGGATCAATTTTTAGCAAAAACCCTGCGAAAAAATTTTCATTAATTAAGACGTTCTATTGAATTAGAATTCTTTCCACCTATACAAGCCAAAGACTTAAATTTAGAGAGTTTCGAACAACTCATTAGAAATGAACTTGAAAAATAGTGAAACTCAACGCTTGTTTCTGGACCTCGCATGTCCCATTGAAATTTATTTTTAATAACACGAGCTGGCAATTGTGTTTTTTATTAGCCCAATTAAAATTCTTACGTTCTGATTAAAGCACACAATTGAAACAAACACTTAAGGGGAAAGTTATGTTAAAAATTACTGTATTGTCATTGCTCTTTTTACCACTGATAGCGACCGCAGACGCCAAACACGAATGTAAATTTGCACCAGAAAACGACATGAAAATTAATGTAGGGGCAGTTAATGCCAACGATATGACTGAGGAGCAGTTTAACAGCATTCTTGCTCGAGTTGATGCACACTATCGACCAATTGTTACGGCTCTTGGCAAAACTTTTGAACTTAGAAAGGCTTGGTCAGATTCAACAGTAAATGCACAAGCTCAGCAACAAGGTAGCAAATGGATTATAAAGATGTTTGGCGGTTTAGCTCGCCATGAACATGTTACAGCTGATGGTTTTGCAATGGTCGCCTGTCATGAAATGGGTCACCACCTTGGTGGCGCACCAAGACGATCTGGTTGGGCTTCTAACGAAGGACAATCTGACTATTTCGCAACGACTAAATGTGCAAGACGCATTTGGGCCGAAGACGACAATGTTGCTCTCATGCAAGCTCGTATTGATGCGGGTCTGGTTATTAGCGATGCTGTAAAAACAGCTTGCACAAATTCTAACAACGACCTGCAATTACGTGCGATTTGTTTGCGATCAGCTATGGCGGGTTTATCTCTCGGAAAAACTTTGGCAGCCCTTGGTAACCAAGGAACTCCAAGCATCGAAACTCCAGATACAAGTGTAGTAACTACTACAAACCATAATCATCCAAAAGGCCAGTGCCGCACAGATACTTACTATCAAGGTGCTCTATGCGAAGTTGCTTTTGATGTGGAGTTTGACAAAGCCAATACTTCGATTGGAGCTTGCACTCTTTCAAAAAATCACCTCGTTGGAATGCGTTCACTTTGTTGGTACAAGCCAGCTCTTGGTGAATAAAGTATTTTGAACTTTAGCTCTCAGATTTTAACGATTCATTAATTAAACTAAAGGATTTAAATATGCGATTTTTGTCAATGACCTCTAATAAATTAAGTTTTGGAATATTACTGAGTTTAATATTAATGGCAAATTTTTCAGAGGCAGCCGAAAATCGCTATCATCCCAATCACCTTTTTATTAAAATGAAAAATGGTCAGGCGCTGGTTAAATCTCCTTTAATTAATAGTGCTCAGAAAATCATTGCTGACCTTTATCTGGTCAAGACCCCAAATGCTGACACTCTCGTTTCAAAACTTGAAGGCAAGACCGAAATTGAATATGTTCAACGTGACTTTTATTCCGAAAAACAACAAAGGCCTAAACTTGAACCAGTAGACTATAGAAAAATGAATCTGAAAGCATTTGCTGAACTTGATTTGGGTCAGTTCAATGATCCTGATGTAAACAAGCTTTGGGCTTTTGGAGCTACCGCTGGTATGGACATATTTGGAGCTTACTCATCTTTACCCTCTCACAATCCTGAAGAGGTTATTGTTGCCGTTGCTGATACTGGCGTAGATCATAATCATGAAGACCTGAAAGATGTTATGTGGTCCAACCCTGGCGAAATTCCTGCTGATGGAGTCGATAACGATGGCAATGGTTATGTAGATGATATCCACGGACTTAACGTTTTAGTGCGAGACGCACAAGGCAAGGCAACTACAAATACCATGGCCTCTCATTGGCATGGAACTCACGTGTCGGGAACTATCGCCGCCACTCAAAACAATGGCGTTGGTATTGCGGGAGTTGCCTCAAATGTTAAGATCATGGCTATCAGACTTGTTCCCGATGCTGCTGATGAGCTGGATTCAAATATAGCTGAAGCTTTTAATTATGCCGCTCGAATGGGTGCTAAAATTATTAATTGTTCGTTCGGAAAAAGACAAAGTGAAGGCGGAATGGTTATTCGTGATGTCATCAATGCCATCGGTAAATCACATGGCGTAATGGTCGTGGCTGCCACAGGTAACGATTCGAGTGATAATGACACTAATCTAGTCTACCCGGCATCGTTTGACTCTGAAAACATGCTTGTTGTGGCTTCAACAACTGCAAGCGCGGGACTTTCGTCATTCTCAAACTTTGGCAAAATCACTGTAGATGTTGCGGCTCCGGGATCAAATATTTTCTCTACTGTTAAAAATGGTAAATACTCTATGGCTTCTGGCACTTCGATGGCCGCACCGAATGCCGCAGGTGTTGCAGCTATGGTTCTAGGTTATTATCCCAAGCTTACTGTCACTCAGCTTAAATCCGTGCTTATTTCATCTGTTACCAAGATTCCGGCTTTTACTAACAAGATGGCTTCGGGTGGACGTTTAAATTTGAAAAATGCTCTTACAGCAGCTGCAAATCAGCCTTAATACTTTTAAATATTAAGGCCTAGTTTTCGCTTGTAAGTTTTGCTTTTAAAGATTTATTTTGCTCCATAAGGCTTTTATATTCTTTCTTCATTTGTGCATATTTAGCTTGAAGTTTCGGCTTATTAAGTAACGCCTGCTTACCACGTTTAAGTAAAGTTTCATTTTGTTTACGGAGGTTCTCAAGCTGAGTTTCTCCAGCCTTAATCGCTCTTTGTAAATCAGTTACAGCTTCTTCCACTTTCTGCACTTTTTCTTCATAGTTTTTATTTTCTTGTTTCAAAATTGCAACGTCTTTTGTAAGCAGCTCTACACGAGCGGCGGCACTGGCCTGACTGCTCTGAGCTGGAGGGAGTTTTATATTTAACATTGTGATCTCATCTTTTGTGGTCTTCATTTCAGCAGAAAGTCTTTCAATTTCCATGAGGTCTTGTTTTTTACTTTCTTCCAATTTAGCAATTTTATCCGTTAAACCTGCTTTTTTCTCAGTGGCAGCAGCCAATTTACTTTTAGCAAGATTCAAAGCTTCTTGAGTCTTAGCCAAGGCCTTTTCTTCTTTTGCAGCTATTTTTTTTAACGCTTTGTTTTCAGCATCAAGTTTAGCGACTTCTTTATTAATGACTCGAGCTTCTTCGTTATTGGTTATTTGCTGGGCTTTAACTACGCTTGTTTTTTTTGTAAGTTCTTTTTTTTCAGCTTTAATATTAATTAAATACTCTGCGTGCTTGGCCTTAAGAGCGGCTCGCTCTTTGCGAAGCGTTTCAATTTCGTCAACTATTGCAACCTTATCATGTTCTAATAATTCAAGCTCTGTTCTGGTATCTGTGTTTTGGCTGCGAGCATCATTGATATCGTACTCTAAATTATCAACTGTTTTATCTTCTTGAGATACTTTAGGCTTAGATTTTTTTGCTGTTTTAGCTTCAACTGAATTAGCAACAAAGCTGACTAACATTAACGACACCAATATAATAATAGCCTGAGTGGTTTTCATAATTTGTGTTACCTTTACATATTATTATCATCATCCAGCTCGATGTTATGTTCTAGTAATTATTAAAACAATTAGGACCTTTAACTAGAACTATACTGACACAAAGAGTATGAAAATAAGACTAATGGCCTTGAAGCTATTGATTTTGACAATAGGCAGTATATACGATACTAAAGTTACTCTGAATGTAGGTTGTATATTGTTTTGTAGCTCCCGCGCGGGTGGTGGAACTGGTAGACACGCAGGTCTCAGAAGCCTGTGCCCAAAAGCATGGGGGTTCAAGTCCCCCCTCGCGCACCATTTGTCTCATTTTGAGATTTTATAAATCACCAAACAGTTTCAAGTATTTACCGACCCCGAGCCGATGTAGGTGCTAACAGGCATAGTGCCTCGATATTTTGATTGATTAAAGTATAAACATTGTATATACTTTAATAGAGGTGAAGTTATGTCAGTAAAAATTCAAAAATGGGGCAATTCCCTTGGAGTTAGAATTCCAAAAACAGTCATTGATAAAGTCAACTTAAGCGAAAACTCCAAAGTGGAAATTGAGTCTAAGAATGGAACTATTGTTATTTTTCCTTCAAAAAAAGAATATTCATTAGACTCTTTATTGGAGCAGATTACGAAAAACAATTTGCATTCAGAAGAAGACTTCAAAACAGAAGGCAATGAGGTCTGGTAATGAGTTATATACCAAATCGAGGCGACATTGTTTGGCTTAACTTTACACCACAAGCAGGTCATGAGCAAATGGGAACCCGTCCTGCGTTGATTCTCTCTCCTGAAAAATATAATAAAAAAACAGGATTGGCAGTCTGTTGCCCGATTACCTCGAATGTAAAAGGATACCCTTTTGAAGTAGCGATCTCAGGTAAGAAAATTAAAGGGGCTGTTTTATCAGATCATCTGAAAAGTCTAGACTGGAAAGTTAGAAAAGCTAGATTTATCGAAAAGGCTTCGAAAGAAGCCCTAGAGCAATGTTTAATGAAGATTTCTGCTCTTATTATTCAGGCATAGTTTAAACAAGCAGTTCGAAACTCCTCAAGTTGGCTGCACCAAATATAAGTTAACTTTATTAAATATTAATGCTTTTTCTGCCAAGGTTTTATCTACCAACGAGATACTATTCTCCTCGTAAAATCAAAATTTAACAAAAAATTAACAAGTCAGTTTTTTTATAAACAAAATTCTCATATTGAGACAAAAAGTAATTTAAAAATTCTCCTTCTGAAATATAGCAGATCTAACGAAAATTGTTCATTTTTTGTCTACATTTGGAGCGACAAACGACCGATAATATTAACATATGGGACGTATTTATAATGTACTACAAATATTAGGTCTTGCGTTAATTGCTACTTACATCGCAAGTTGTAATGGTAAGGCAGATTTGCCTTTTCCAGGATCCCATCTTGGCGACTCCGTTATAGATGATGGTGGTGGTGGGTCCCGATCGGATATCGATCCCGGTCAACTTTATGTGGTTACAAAAATTGTTGCAGCCAGCAGTGATATTACAAGCTGGGCAGATGCAGACTTACCTTTTAATAGACCACGCAGACAGTTGGGGGTCTCTTCCACTGATTCACAGTGGCCTTTTGAGTTTGGATTCACTTACCCGGCCAACAACTATGCTTTAACAGAAGCTCATCTGCTGATGGTCACATCAAGAGATGCTTCTGACACGGAAGCAATTTTTGTTGATGGAGTTTTTACCGGAAGGCCTCCTGATAGTATGGTCTCAACTACATCAACCAAAGTAACACACCGTCTTTACAACTGTCGTACGGTTGAATGTGGCGGTGCGATTGCTCCCACTGGCCCCACTAATAACTTTTTTTTAGATTGGGCTTTAACTCATTATAAAGTTAGTACCGATAATACTTTTGATATCAATTTACAAAATTTATTGACTAACACAGCGCTAACAATTGCTGATATTTTGAGTGATGGTCTCTTAAGAGTTGTTACCGGTGATGATGCAATTGTAAGAGACGATAACGCCGGCAGCTCAACGTCACGACCGCTTTTAGTTATGGTGGGTTCAACATACTCAACAACGGCCCTTACTTGCAACATTAGCCCGACGTATTACATGAAAAATAATTATCTTTTTGTAGATGGGAATTCTATTGCTCAGCCGGCATTTACCGGAAGTGTTTTGACTCCTTTTAATTCATCGGCGTCACCTTATGCAGCTTTTAGATCTGTTGAGTTCTACTATGACCCACGTCTACCAACTTTAACTTCTTATGATTTATTAAATATTACAAAAGGTGATTTATGGTTACAACTTCGACGTGCTAATACCGACCCGACTGCTATTGTAATCAACGGCATAGGAATAGATCAAGATGGTTTCGATAGAAACACGGCCGACCCTGCAGTTGTTGAAAGCTGGTCTAGTGATGCTGTTGTACGGGCTAGTTGGAATACATTTGTAACTGGAATATCTGCAGATAGTAGCTTGCAAACAAGAACTTTAAATTTACTTTCACTTTTAGGTGCCAGCACAATGAAATCACTTCTGCAACAAGGTAAACTTAATATTGCAGTTGCCGGGCCTATCGCGCGGATTCAAGCTTCAGCAGCAACTTCAACCCGAACTTATGGTGTACAAGTCACTGGCCCAGAACTAATTTTAGAAGGAAACTATGCCGCTGAAATTTGCGAAGTTCCTGATAATCCGAACTCACCTTTGAATGGCGGAGGAGTCGTACCTTCAGTATGTACCCCACCAGATCCAGATGTTTTGGCGCCAACTCTTTCCTCTATACAAGTGATCAATATAACTTCTAGCTCAGCTACAATTCAATGGCTCAGCAGTTTAGAGACTTCAACCTCACAAGTTGGCTATGGTTTATTGGCGCCAAGCACAACAACAACAATAGATAATACCCCGGTTACATTTCATTCGGTTAACATCACGGGTTTGCTGCCTTACAAATTTTATCAATATAACGTACGAAGCGTTGATGCTTGTGGAAACGAAACAATTTCAACAAGTAAATCCTTCCGAACACTCCGGTGACCAATATGTATAAAATAATGCTGATCTTCATCTTAGTTTTTTCAACCAACGCAATAGCCCAAACTGGTGGTACCAAAGCCAGAAAAATAATATCAGTTGGATTTATGGCCCTAAACAGTTCGACGACTCAAGGTGGCGTCGGGCCAACAGGCTCATCAGTCTTAACTCGCAGCGAGTTCGTGTGGGCGTATAATAAATTCGGTTTTGGTGCTATTTTTGATTATGATTTGCATGGTTCTAATGAAAAAGATTCAGCGCATGGAATCAAAGTTGAAGCTTATTTATCAAATTTTTATTTAGAACTAGGTTATTTGCTATCAGCCAAAAGAGCCTATACAGACCGAGCCATTGCTGAAGAAACAGGAACAGGACTTGTTTACGGCCTGGGGGCAAGATTTTCTTTAAAAGGTGCCAGTAGCGGTGGTCCATTTTTTCACGCCAGTTATAAGTTAAAGACCCAAACATTAAAAAAGCAAGACGGTATTGATCTCAGCGAGCCTATTAAACAACAAGATGGATATCCAGTTTTTGGATTTGGGTACTCGTTTTGATCAAGTCCTCTATATTCATTATTTTATTATTCAGCTTCGCTTCCTGCGGAAAACATCCGTCTGACTTACTACGTACAGGCCAGGCCCCGCTTTATAATTTCCCGCTTTATGTAACTTCCGCTAACGGCACGCT
>JBBTEQ010000068.1:0-21394 GCA_038042235.1 Bdellovibrionota bacterium
CATCCGTGTCGCGCAGCCCCGCAGTGTCGCTAATACTATATTTAACTCCGTCATACAGCGTGTCGCCCTCTATGGCGTCGCGGGTGGTGCCCGCAATTGGCGTAACTATGGCCTTATCGCTTTGTAGCAAAAGATTCAACAGACTTGATTTGCCAACATTTGGCTCGCCGATAAGGGCCACCTTAATGCCGTCTTTTATCAGCTTTCCAGATTGGTAGGAGTGAGTCAGTGTTTTAAGGGCCTCGGCAATACTTTCAAGCTTTTTAACTAGTACGCCCGTGTCAACCACCTCAATTCCCTGCTCTGAAAAATCAATGCTGGCCTCGATGTGGGCCAAACACCAGGTTAAATCTGAAATTAATTCCGCAAATTGTTTTGAAACATGGCCCTCTAATTGTCTCAGAGCTACTATTGCAGACGCTTGATTCTGGCTTTCAATCAGCGCCAGAACCGACTCTGCCTGAACAAGATCAAGCCTCCCATTCATGAAGGCGCGATATGTGAACTCGCCTCGCTCTGCCATGCGGCAACCACACGAAATTAAGAGTTCCAAAATTTGCTGCACTATAAACTTACTCCCGTGACATGAAATCTCGACGGTTTCTTCTCCCGTAAAAGACTTCCCCTTTGCAAAATAAGTAATAACCGCTTCGTCAATTTTGTTTACAAAAGCATTTTCTGAGCTGTTTTCTGAAAGAGAAAAAATTTCAGAAAAATACGCGCGATGTGATTCAATGACTTTTTTTTTATTTAAAGATTTAGAAATACGTTTACAAACAGAAAGGGCTTCGACACCACTTATGCGAATAACCGCCAGCCCACCCACGCCCTGTGGAGTCGAAATGGCACATATTGTCTGTTCACTTCGATTCCACATATGTTTTACTTAATTACCTTCGGGCCCATCAGATTCTAAATTGGTAGGATCTGCGGCCTTAGCAGGGTAGATTTTTATTTTTTTATATAAGCCATCTCCCAAAGAGCGGCTTTTAACGCGACCATCTTGGGCTAAGTACTGATGAATAACCTTGCGCTCTTTTGGCGGAAGGGCCCTGTAATAAACTGATTTTCCCTGCTCAATAGCAATTGTTTTCAAGTGCTCTGCTCTTTCAATAAGGGCTGCGTCAGACTCCTGACGAAAGCCACCACAATCTACGATTACATTTGTTTGAACATCAGAAAAATGATGTTGTGTGACTCTTTTAACAATCAACTGAATTGCATCTAACAACTGGCCTTTATAATCTTTTAAAAGGCCCTCGTCTTCGCCGGAAAACTCAATTTTTACATCTGTTATTTCGTCTTTTTTAATTAAATCTAGCTCATACGCCAGATCAAAATTACCTTTATCAAGTATTCCGTTAAGGGTGGCCTCTACCACGAACTCTAAATCTTCTTTTTTTTCGCCGCCAAATAGTTTGCTGAAAAATCCTGCCATAATCTGTCCTTCTCTCTATGTTTTTCTACGTGAGTTGTTTTTTTGTGTTATCTTTTAATAAAAAATACTGCTGAATTGCACCAAACAGCGAGCTTATAAAATTATACAGTGTCAGGCCGCTGGGTAAGCTAATCATAAATATTGAAAACAGCAGCGGCATGAAATTTAAAATCTTAGCCTGCATCGGGTCCATCGTTGTCGGCGTTAGTTTTTGTTGAAAAAACATTGTGACTCCCATAAGTACCGGTAAAACAAAAAAACTGTCATAGGAACTTAAGTCTGTGATCCAGCCAAAAAATGGTTGCTGATAAATTTCAATGCTCGAGCCAATAGTTTTCCAAAGGGCAAAAAATATCGGGATTTGTATTAGCATCGGCAAACAACTGCTCAAAGGGTTCGCCTTGTGCTCCTTCATCAGCGCCATGGTTTCTCTGTTAATTGCCATGGGGTCATTTTTATACTTTTCGCGAGCGGCCGCCAATTGTGGCTGTATCTTTTGCATCGCACGCATTGATTTGAAAGAAACAATATTAAACGGCAACATCAGCAGGCGCATAACTAGCGTTAAAGCTATAATTGCCAGCCCCCAATTACCAAAAATACCGTGCATAAACTTCATTAAAAGCAATAGGGGCTTGGCAATAAAGCCAAACATGCCGAGATCCATTACTTCAGGCAAAACAGGATCTATTTTATTTAAAATCTCAGTTACTTTTGGTCCGATATAAATAATATTTTTTATGTTATTTATTTTGGCGTCTTTAAGATTGTAGTTTATGTCAAGATTAACTGACTTACCAACAACACTCATATTAATCGTAGGCAATATCTCTGATTTATCAATATAGCTCTGCGTGAAGTATTGCGTACCAATTGAGGCCAAATAAACGTTCGCAGCGGCCTTATTTAAAACATCCGCTTCACCTAGCCCCGAAATATCTTCGGTTTTAACTTTTTCGGAATCTTTAAATAAAAAATTCTGAATTTCAAACGAGGGCATCAAAAAATTTGTGCTTTTCGGGGTGCGCTTAAAATCAGTAGTTGAAAAACTAAGCTTTGATGGCGCTGCCTCAAACTCTATATCGGTTTCAAAAGTCATGTGCTCTTGATTATAGATAAGCGTTCTTTTGATTGTTTTTCCATTCATTGATGCTGTGCCAAAAAACCGCGTATCGCTAACTCTACTCAACTCAAATAATACGAGTTGGTTTTCTATCGAAACACTAAAAAGCTTGTCTGTGGCAGAGAAAATAATGGGCTTGTTTTCCTTATCGAAGTACGTCTTTAACTCCAGCGAATTCAAACCCATACCCTGTGAAGACAGAATCCATTTAACTTTTTCATCTTCGTAGCTAAATGTTTTTTCTATCTTTTCAGTTGCGGAAACCTCTAAGCGATTCGCTGTGGGTGCGGCTATCGATTTGGTAGCCACGGTGGGTTTTCCGGTCTCGGGTGTTGTGGAAAGCTGTGCAGTATTTGGTTTAATCAGCGGCTGCGGATATTTTTTATTAATATAGTATTGCCAACCCCAAAGAAATAAAAATACCGCCACAATTGAAATAACAAAGCGCGGATTACCAAAGGGCGATTCATTTTGATTATTCATATATTAAGAACTCTTTTCTACTGCTGAGTTGTGGTCCGATTGGTAAGGCACCGGATCATAAAAGCTTTTTTTACTAAAGGGTTGGCAACTTAAAAGTCTTTTTAACACCATCCAGGTTGCAGAAACAGCGCCGTGTCTAGAATAAGCTTCATAGGCGTAATGAGAGCAGGACGGGAAGTATCTGCAATTGCCGCCCAAAAAATACGAAAAAGTTGCTTGATAAAAAACAACTAGTCCTTGCGCTAAAATATTAGGATTAAATTTTTCTAAAGATCTCAAGAAAATCAGAATATTTTTTATTTGAAAAAAATTTATCTTCTGCTTGTGGTTTAAACACAAACACAATTGTGTGGGCATTGTATTTTTCTGGCCAGGCCTCATTTTGTACACAATTTCTTACCCATCTTTTAAGTTTATTACGAACAACAGCGTTACCAACTTTGCGTGAAGCTGTGACGCCATAATAGTTATTAAGGTCTTGAGACGGCCCAAGCTGTATTGTAATCCATGCAGAAAGTCGCCTTTTCTTACCTTTTAGAGCGACGCCCCTAAAGCTTGAAGATCTTTTAAGCGGATACGGCTTATTTGCCACCAGAAGACACTGTCAGCTTTTTTCTGCCTTTGGCTCGACGGCGGGCCAAAAGCTTACGACCGGCAGCCGTTGCTGTTTTAGATCTAAATCCATGCGCTTTTTTACGACGCTTATTACTTGGTTGATATGTACGTTTACTCACAAATACCTCTATTTATCTTACGACGTAAATTACGTCTGCTAATATAATTGGCAATTACCAATTAAGTGAAGTAGGAATAGACCACAATGCATCAAAGAGGTCAACAGTTGAGTCATCGGCTAAGTCGGTAGTTGATTAATTGTACCCATATTGTTAAGCAGTTCCTGGCCTGAGGGGGCACTATATGGAAATAAACGATTTATTTTGGGGCCAAATCAAGTCTACGATTAAAAATAAAGCCGGCTCCAGTAAACTATTAGAGAACTGGCTCGACCCAATAGAATTCATAAAATCAGAAAAAAGCCCCGATTTAATCAAAATTACTTTTGGCGTACCCAGTCAGTTTTTCTTTTTTTATGTTAACGAACACCTTAAAGAAAAAATTACTTCTGAGTTGATCGAGCAGTTTAATACAAGGATTGAGATTGATTTCATTGTCACCGGAAAAACTACAAGTGACTACAATGCCTCGCTTCAGGATGTTATGCAGAATACTGAGCAATTATTTCAGCAGCCAATCAGTCAGCCACATTATAATCAGAACAAACCTATTGATAATATTAATGAAGATTTTACTTTTTCCACTTTTGTGGTTGGTAAAAACTCAGAGTTTGCCCATGCGGCAACCTATAATGTTTCCAGTAATCCAGGAACCAACGATTATAATCCTCTATTGATCTATGGACCTTCGGGAATGGGAAAAACACACTTATTAAATGCGGCCGCTAATCAAATAAGAAAAAATTTTTCACACCTAAGAATCACTTATATTTCGGCAGAGAGATTTCTAAATGAGTGCGTTTCAGCTATGCGCCGCCATGAAATGGATAAATTTCGACAAAAATACCGCGAAAATACCGATGTAATGGTCGTCGACGACGTTCAGTACATCGGACGCGGCGAAGCTGTTCAAGAAGAGTTTTTTCATATGATCAATTCTTTCATTGAAAAGAAAAAACAAGTCGTGCTAGCTAGTGATAGAATGCCGAAAGATATCTTGGGCTTGGAAGACCGCTCTAGAACACGGCTTGAGCGTGGATTAATTGCTGATATTACAATGCCTGATTTAGAAACTCGCCTTGCTATTTTAAGATATAAGTCAGAAAATTATAGTATCCGTCTATCGGAAGAAACTGTGCAATACATTGCCAGAATCTCAAAAAAATCAATTCGAGAACTTGAAGGTAATTTAAAGAAAATTAAAATGTTTTCGGAGCTTCAGGGTTTAAACATCACTTTGGAATTGGCGCGTAAAGTTCTAGCACATCATGAAAATGTAATAACGATAAGCACAGAAGAAATTCAAAGAATCGTAGCTGAATACTATAAAATCAGAGTTACCGACCTTAAGTCTACTAATCGTGCAAGACCGATTGTTGTTCCAAGGCAAATTGCTATGTACTTAATTAAAAGATTTTTAGATAAATCACTAGTAGATATCGGTAAGGCCTTTGGCGGAAAAGACCACACCACGGTGATTAATTCGTTAGCTAAGGTCGAGAATCTACAAAACAAAGATCCCCAATTCAAGAACGATATCGATGAGTTAATAAACCAAATCCACAATGTTACTGGTTTGTGATTGTTAATTGTTGATAAGTCTGTTGATAAGTGGTGAATAACTATGAGGATAAGTTTTATGTGGTTAACTACGAGGGTAAAATGACTTTATCTGTTATGATTTCCACAAATAAAGGTTAGTGATTTTAAATAGTTAGTTTGTTATGTAAGTTACAGACACTCCTACTATTACTACTACTTATTTAATATATATTAATAGGGAATAAAGGTGTAAAAAAATAACCATGAAAATAGAAATACAAAAAAAAGATCTTTTGAGTTTATTAAGCAGAACTCAAAACATCGTTGAAAAACGAAATACAATGCCAATATTAATTAATGTTCTGTTAGATGCCCAGAATAATCAATTAAAGGTCTATGCCACTGATTTAGAGGTAAGCCTTACAGACACTGCTCCTGTTCAAATTAAAGAAGCTGGCAAGGTTGCAGTGAGCGCTAAAAGCCTTTTTGAAATAACAAAAGAACTTTTAGATGGGCCTATTCAATTAATTAAAAAAGAAAATAATTGGCTAGAAATTAAACAAGGTAAATTTTTATCTAAAATAATTGGGGTAGCAGCAGAAGAATATCCTGTATTTCCAACATATAATTCTGAAAATTTTTCTGAAATAAATGCTTCAGAATTAAAATTTATGATTGATAAAACTATTTATAGTGTTTCAAACGATGAAACTCGATATCACTTAAATGGCGTTTATTTTGAAAAAACAGATAAAGATGCCATTACTATGGTGGCTACCGATGGACATCGCTTAAGTTTGATAAAAAAACAATTTAAAAATTTGGCATTGGCAGAAAAAGTTGGCGTAATTATTCCTAAAAAAGGTTTATTTGAAATAAAAAAACTGGTTGAATCAAGTGTTGAAGATATTTTGATTGCTGTAGAAGGCTCACAATTCATTTTAAAAGCCGGAACCTGTGTTTTAATGATTCGTTTAATAGAGGGTAAATATCCCAATTATCATCAATTTATTCCACAAAAATTCACACATAATATCGTGGTTCGCAGAGAAGCAATTTTATCTTCTTTAAAAAGAGTATCTTTGTTTGCTAATCAGAAATCAAAAGCCATTATGATGAGCTTTACGCATGGAAAACTTGAAATTACTTCAAATAATCCTGAAGTGGGCGATGCTAATGAAGAGCTTGAAATAAATTATAAAGGACCGGATTTAAAAATTGGTTTTAATGCTCGCTATATCGAAGATGTTTTGAAAAATATTGAACAAGAGGAAGTTGAATTCGAACTTAATGACCAATTATCCCCTGGAGTATTAAAAGCGCACAAAAAAGAAGATTATATTAATGTTGTTATGCCGATGCGAATTTGATGCAGGGCTTTTCTAAAATATTTTTTATTAAATGTTAATTAAATCGCTGGCAATCTCAAATTTTCGTAATTTAGAGTCAACTGAAATTGAATTCAACAATAGATTAAATATTATAATTGGCGAAAATGGCCATGGCAAAACCAATATTATTGAAGCCATGTATTTGTTAGCTGAAGGCGAAAGCTTTAGGTATGCCAAAAACCAAAATTTAATCCGTTTAGGCCAGCCGCAAGCGATCATTCAAAGTAAAATGGTCAGTGAAAATTTAGATTACAAATTAATTTTAAAGTTAACCAGTAGCCATAAAAGCTTGTCTGTTAATGATAAATCAGCCTCTATAAGTAAGATAAAGAAAATTTCTGCTGTTCTTTTTTCGCCTGAAAGCTTGAGTATAATTAAGGAAAGTTCTGACGAAAGACGGCAATTAGTGGATCAATTAGTTGAACAAGCGACCCTCAATGGCCATTTTGTAATTCGTGATTATAAAAAAGTTTTAAAAACTAGAAATAAAGTACTGAAAGACATCGCCGAGGAAAAAATTAAACATCAGATGGGAATTGATACATTAGAAAGCTTGAACCCTTCATTTTTAAAACTGGCGGCCGAACTGACCTATTTACGAATAAATGTATTAAATGAAATAAAACCCGAAGTAGAAAGGTCGCTAAATAAAATTCACTCTGGCAAATCAGTGTATTTTGATTTTGACTATGTAATTTCTGAAAAGAATCATAAAAACTCCTCACTTGAAGCAATAATAGAAGCGCTGCGTAATAGAATGGTAGAATTAGAGCCCGCAGAGCTCAAATCCGGAGTGTCATTAGTGGGTCCTCAGAAGCACGACGTCATTTTTTTATATAACCGTAATGACTCGCGTTTTTATTGTTCGCAAGGTCAACAAAGATCCATCATATTAGCTTACAAAATGGCTCAAATTGTGTATCATAAAAGGGTTCATGGTTTTTATCCATTATTGCTGTTAGACGATGTTTTATCTGAGTTGGATTTATTAAAGCAAGAGTCTTTAATTTCAACGCTAAATCAGACGGAAACACAAACGTTTGTGACGACCACAGACATTTTATTATTGTCTAAATTAAGCATGAATAAAGCCAGCGTTTTTAAAATAAAAAACGGACAAATAGTTTAGTGCTTTTGTATTAGTAATTTAATACAGCGACACAAACTATGTGGATAAAACTGTGCGCATTGTTGAAAATTAGTTAAAATTTAACCGGAGGACTACAAATGTCTGGTATGAACACGAATGTTGATCAGGATAAAAATTACGGTGCTGACGATATTCAGGTTTTAGAAGGTCTTGAGGCTGTTCGAAAACGTCCTGGAATGTACATTGGCGATACAACAATCAGGGGGTATCACCATTTAGTTTATGAAATTGTTGATAATGCAGTTGATGAGGCTTTAGCGGGCTTTTGTAAGCGTATTCTGGTTGTTATTCATGCTGACGGCTCTTTATCAGTAGATGATGATGGGCGAGGCGTTCCGGTTGGTCCTCATAAGTCAGGGAAAGATGCGCTTGATGTGGTTTATACTGTATTGCATGCGGGTGGAAAATTTGAAGGCTCTGCGTATAAAGTTTCTGGCGGCCTGCATGGTGTTGGCGCCTCTGTTGTTAATGCCCTATCAATTCGCTGTCAGGTTGAATCACATAAAAATGGCACTTTATATCGTCAGGTATATGAAAAAGGCATCCCGCAGGGTCTTGTTGAAAAAATAGGTCCGACGACCAGATCTGGTACCATTGTTACTTTTAAACCTGACACTGAAATTTTTAAAGAAGCCGGAATGTGTTTTGATTTTAACACACTTACAAATCGTTTTCGTGAAATGGCTTTTTTGAATGCTGGACTTCATATTAGCTTAAAAGATGAAATTACCGATAAAAAAATAGATTTTCAATACTCTAAAGGCATTGCAGAATTTGTTGCGTATTTAAATGAGTCTAAAAAAGCTATTCATGGTGATGTTATTTATTTCCGTGGTGAAAAGGATCAAGTCGAGGTTGAGGTGGCTATGCAGTGGAACGATTCTTATACAGAATCAATTTATTGTTATGCCAATAATATCAATACCCACGAGGGCGGTACACATTTGATAGGCTTCAGGGGTGCATTAACACGTACAACGAATACCTATGCCTCTCAAAAAAATCTATTAAAAGATTTCAAAGAAAATATTGAAGGCGAAGATATTCGAGAAGGATTGGTCGCAATTATTTCGGTTAAGGTTCGTGAGCCTCTATTTGAAGGTCAGACAAAAACTAAACTTGGCAATGCCGAAGTTAAAGGTATTACAGAATCATTAGTGAACGAAAAACTGGCGGACTGGCTTGATCGTAATCCCGGGCCGGCAAAAACAATTGTTACTAAATGTGTTGAGGCCGCGCGCGCACGAGATGCCGCAAGAAAAGCTCGGGATCTAACACGTAGAAAAACAGCTCTTGATAGTGGATCTCTTCCGGGAAAAATGGCGGATTGCCAAGAACGCGACCCTGCTAAGTGTGAACTTTACTTGGTTGAGGGAGATTCGGCGGGTGGTTCTGCTAAACAGGCGCGTGATCGCAAAACTCAAGCGGTGCTTCCGCTTAAAGGTAAAATTTTAAACGTTGAAAAAGCCCGCTTTGATAAAATGTTATCAAATGACGAGATTAAAATGATGATTTCAGCTCTTGGCACGGGCATTGGTAAAGATAATGTTAGTGCGGACAAGGTTCGCTATCATAAAATTATTATTATGACAGATGCCGATGTGGATGGATCTCATATCCGAACGCTATTGCTGACGTTTTTCTATCGTCAAATGCCGGTGGTTTTAGAAAAAGGCTTTATTTACATTGCGCAGCCACCGTTATACAGAGCTAAAAAAGGTCAATCTGAAACTTATTTGAAAGACGAGGCTGCCTTAACGGAGTACTTATTAAGTTCCGGTTTGGATTCTTTTCAGATCAAGGGAAAGGCAACGGATACAACAATACTTAGACAAATGGTTTTAAAAATTCAGAAGTTTTATGCACTTCTTAAGGCCTCTTCAGCTAAGTATGACGTTGACGTACTTTATTATATTCTTACAAAGGTTTCCCAGTTAGAAGACACATTAAAAAATGAAACAAAATTGGCACGCATTGCTGATGACTTAAAAGACTGGGTCAACGTAAACCCGGCTTTTGGTATTACCAACATTCAATCTAGCGTGCAGGAGCAAGACGCCAAAGTTACAGCTGTAGTTACAACAACACGCTATGCTGATAAAAAAATTACGCTTCTATCCAGTGATATGTTAAATGCACCGGAAATCATTGAGTTAAGGGATTTGTGGAAAGCGATTCAAACGGTTTCGCTTCTTCCGCTTACAATCGAACAAAACTCTTCGGAGTACTCATTTGAAAACTACAATGAGTTTTTTGAACATGTCATGGCTTCAACTAAAAAGGGAGTTTATATCCAACGCTATAAAGGATTGGGAGAAATGAACCCAGAACAATTATGGGATACGACTTTAAATCCAGAAAATCGTCATCTACTAAGGGTCACGATTGATGATGCGGTAGCTGCCGACGAAACCTTCAGCGTACTAATGGGCGAACAGGTTGAGCCGCGTCGGAAGTTTATACATGACAACGCACTGATGGTTAAAGCGCTCGACGTATAGTTATAAAAAATAATGTGTCAAATTATAGAAATTAAAATTTAAGAAAAAATAACTAGGTGAAAAATGGATTCTTCTGAAAATCAAAAAGGTGTTACAAATATAGATATTAATAAGGAAATGCGCGAGGCCTATTTACAGTACTCAATGTCTGTGATTGTTGGGCGCGCACTTCCAGATGTTCGAGACGGATTAAAGCCTGTTCATCGCCGGATTTTATTTGCCCAACACGAACTCTCTAACACGCACGACAAACCCTATAAAAAATCAGCTCGCGTTGTGGGTGATGTAATAGGTAAATATCATCCACACGGCGATAATGCTGTTTATGAAACTATGGTTCGTATGGCGCAAGATTTTTCGCTGCGCTACCCGCTTATAGATGGTCAGGGAAATTTTGGTTCTATTGATGGAGACTCGGCGGCAGCCTCTCGTTATACAGAAGTTAGAATGACGAAATTAGCTGAAGAGCTTTTGGCTGATATTGATAAAGAAACCGTTGCCTTTGGCCCCAACTACGATGATTCGCTTCAAATCCCACTGATTTTGCCGGCTAAATATCCTAATCTTTTAGTTAATGGGTCTTCCGGTATTGCCGTTGGTATGGCGACCAATATTCCACCACATAACTTGGGTGAAGTTATCGATGGATGTATACACTTGATTCAAAATCCTAATTGTGGAATTGAAGAGCTGATAGAAAAAATTCCTGGCCCAGACTTTCCAACGGCCGGCCAGATCGCGGGCAAAGAAGGAATACTTCAGGCCTACAGAAAAGGTCGCGGTATTATTACGGTAAAAGCCAAGACTGAAATTGAAACCAAAAAAGATCACGAAGAAATTATTATTAATGAGCTTCCATACCAGGTAAATAAAGCAAAACTTGTAGAAAGCATTGCAGACCTTGTGCGTGAAAAAACAGTTGAAGGAATTTCTGATATTCGTGATGAATCTTCACGCGAGGGCATGAGAGTTGTGATTGTTCTTAAGCGCGGAGAAAACGCCTCAGTTACGCTGAATAGACTTTTTAAATTTACGCAACTGCAAGTGAGTTTTGGTATTATTATGCTGGCTTTAGATGCCAAAAACCAGCCGGTCATTTTTGATCTCAAAAAAATGCTCGAGGCCTTTGTTGAGCATAGGCGCGATGTTGTAACAAAGCGCTGTATTTTTGAACTTAAAAAAGCCAAAGAGCGAGCGCACATCTTAGAGGGACTTAAGAAAGCACTGGATAATATTGATGAAGTGATTGCTACAATTAAGGCCTCTAAAGAAGCCGCGGTTGCGCGCGAAGCTCTAATGGCAAAGTTCTCATTTAGTGAAAGACAAGCCATTGCTATTTTAGAAATGCGTTTGCAAAGATTAACCGGCCTAGAAAGACAAAAAATACTTGATGAATTGGCTGAATTGGTAAAACAAATTGATTGGCTTAATTTTGTTTTGGCTGATGTAAAAGAAGTTTATAAAATTATTGTTGCAGAACTAGCTGACATAAAAAAACGTTATTCAAACCCAAGGCGTACAGAAATTTCTGGCGACCTGTCGGACATCGAAGACGAAGACCTGATCGCGGATGAACCAATGGTCGTAACCGTAACGAACACGGGATATATTAAGCGAATTTCGACTGAAGAATACAGAGTACAAAAACGCGGCGGCAAAGGCCTTAAGGGCATGGAAACACGCGAAGAAGACTATGTAACTGATTTATTTACAGCCTCAACTAAAACGATGCTGCTGGTATTTACTGATAAAGGAAAAGTTTATTGGTGCAAGGTGCATAGACTGCCGCTTGGTAGCCGCATATCAAAAGGAAAGTCTTTGGCTAATGTGGTGCAATTAGCATCAGGTGAAAAGGTTAAGGCCATTCTTCCGGTAAACGAATTCAGCGCAAACAAACATGTCGTGATGATAACCGAAAAGGGCATCATCAAAAAAACATCGCTGGATGCTTTCTCTAACCCACGACAAGCGGGAATTATTGCCCTAACAACAGATCTTGAAGATCAAGTCGTTGCGGTTAGCCTTTCAGACGGAGAGTCCGATATATTTATTGCCACCAAAGAAGGAATGTCGATTCGTTTCAACGAAGACGACGTCAGGTCAATGGGTCGATCGGCCCGTGGTGTTAAGGGCATAACGCTTTCTAAGGCGGATGCTGTTGTTGCAATGGAGGTTTTAGAAAAAGACACAAAAAATACCATTTTGATGGTAACTTCAAAAGGATATGGAAAGCGTTCGGAGGTTTCTGAATACAGAACTCAAAGCCGCGGTGGAGTTGGAATTATTACTCAAAAAACGACAGATAAAGTGGGCAATGTTGTAGGCACCAAAAAGGTATCGCCACTACACGAGCTGATTTTATCAACAGATCAGGGTCAAGTTATTCGAATGAAAATTTCGGACATCTCTGTTTTGGGTCGAAACACACAGGGTGTTCGTTTGATTAATTTGGACGATAAGCAGGAATTTGTTATGGGAATTGCTGTGGTTGAAGATGAAGACAAAGCCGGTGAAGAAGTCCATTAAAGTTTTTTTTATGGCCTCGGCGCTTATTTTAATTAGCGCCTGTCGGCCTACGGCTGAAAGAACCTATAATGAGGCCCTTGTAGAAATCGAAAAAGGCCATTTTCGCATAGCCACGGACTTGCTTGAAAAAAGCGCCAATGCTGAAAAAAAAGAAAATGAAAAGTTTAAGTATTTATTAGAGGCCGCACGCATCGCACGCTTCGAAATACAGGACTTTGACAGGGCCATTCGATTTTATCGGGCCATTATTTTAGGTGCACAGGATGAAAATCGTCGAATTAAGGCTCAAGAGGCGATCACAGAAATATATTTAGAAAATATACAAAGCTATAATTTAGCCCTCAGAGAGCTGCAAATTTTAGAGCCGTTAGTTAAAGAAGAAAAAGAAAAAGAAAAAATAAAACTAAAAATCGCTCAGACACAGTATTTAACTGGAAACTATCAACCCGCACTGGATGAAATAAACATGGCGCTTAAAACTTCTAAAACAGAAACAATGGATTTTTTAAAACTAAAGGCGCAGATTTTTGTAGCGCAAAAAAAATATAAAGAAGGAATTGATATTTATCAGGAGATACTTAAGCAAGACAGCGCATACTTTGAAAAAGAAAACTTATTTATTGCGGCCTCTGTTGTATATGAAGAAAATGAAGATTTTTCTGCAGCATTAGATTATTTGATAAAATATGAAAATCAGATAAAAGACAAAGCCTATTACGAGCTTCGTTCTAAGCGTTTGAAAGAGCGACTTGTTAATAAGCCCTTTTATAAGGGCAGAAGAAAGTAGTTTATGAGTGGAAAAACTAAATGAAAAAAAATAAATATATTGTATTTGCCACCATAGGATTTGAGTTAATCACCTTAATATTACTAGCTTTGTGGTTAGGAAGCTATCTGTCCAAAAAGGGATTTGGAAGCGCGGCTCAGGCTTTTTGTGTTTTAGCCGCATTTGCTATTTGGTTTGCGAGCCTGATTCTAAAACTAAAAAAAATGAAAAATGATTAAAAATATAGCAGCAGCGGTGGCAATCTATACTTTCGTTACAGGTTTTGCGGCCTATTTTTACTTAAACTTGGATTATACACTGAGTATCTTGGCGGGAGGCCTCATGATGCTAATAAATTTAGCGGGCCTAGCCTTCGTTTGGAGTCTTATTTTTGCTAAAAAATCTATTGCGTTAGCGGTTTTCATCATTATATTTAAGTACGTAATTTTAGGAATGATTTTATGGGGCTTATCGTCGGCACAGTGGTTGAAACCGGCGGGCTTTTTGGTAGGGATAACTTCTTTAGTTGTTGCTGTTGTTTTTGAAAGATGGAGGTCGTATGCATTTTAATTGGACTCAGCTCATTCCAGGCGTTGGGCACGAGTATACTCACGTTGCGACGTTAATTATTGTTTCTACTGTACTTATGTTGATGGGCGTACTTGCAAAAGTAAGCCTTGGTAATGGTGAAACAGCCGTTGTGCCGACAGGAAAATTTTCTGTACGTGGAATTTTTGAAGTATTTACCGAATATGTCGGTGGCTTGGCAGATCAGGTTATTGGTCATCATGGCCGCGCCTTTGCGCCGTATTTTGCCGCTATTTTTACATACGTTTTATTTAATAATTTGGTGGGCTTAATTCCAGGGATGACTCCGGCAACGGAAAACTTTAACACTACTTTTGCGTTCGGGATGTTTTCATTTTTGGCCTACAATGTAATTGGATTAAAAGAAGGTGGCTTTGGCTATCTGAAACATTTTTTAGGACCAATTATTTGGCTTGCCCCACTGATGTTAATAATTGAATTGATATCTCACATTATTAGACCCTTAACTTTGGGCCTACGTTTAGCAAATGTTATGACGGGAGATCACACTGTACTTGCTGTCTTTCTTGGGTTGTTTCCGCTGGGCCCGGCCATTCCATTTTATGCGATGGGGCTACTGGTCTGCACAATTCAGGCGTTCGTTTTTACTTTATTATCAATGGTCTACATAGCTCTTGCAACAGCTCACGACCACTAAAACACAAAGGAGATTTATATGAAAAAGGCATTATTATTTGCCGCAACAACATTGGCCTCAGTAGCAGTATTCGCACAAGATGCGGCACATGCGGCGGGTAACTCATCAAGCGCGGGATTGGTAGCAATCGGAGCAGGTATTGCAATTGGCTTAGCAGTGCTTGGTGGAACATTAGCTCAAGGCAAGGCCTCTTCTGCGGCCCTTGAAGGTATCGCTCGTAACCCGGCAGCAGGCGACAAACTATTTACTCCATTTATCTTATCTTTGGCTCTTATCGAGTCATTGGTTATCTTGGCGTTCTTAGTTGCTTTCATCAAAATTCCGGCAGCAAGCTTTGGATTCTAGGTAGCTGGCACCTTGTGCCGCTGCGCTTTCAAGCTTAAATATTAAAAAGGGCCACCAATTATTGTGCGGCCCTTTTTATTTTAATAACCTGCACGAGCCACTAGCTATAAATATTGATTAACGACGCTCATGACAGAATCCTGGATACGCTTTAAGCCTGACGCTGTATTCGACTCAAAACGCACAACCAATACCGGCTGCGTGTTAGAGGCCCTCGCAAGCGCCCATCCATCTATAAAACTGATTCTAATGCCGTCGATCAAATTAACTTTGATATCTTTATCTTGTGAGTTTGAAAACTTTTCTTTTACTCTTTCAACAATCAAAATTTTTTTTTCTTCTGTGGTGTCAATTCTAATTTCTGGAGTATTGTAGGCTGGAGGCAAACCCTCTAATAACTGAGGAATTGTTTTGCCGGTTTTAGCAATTATTTCACAAAGGCGAAGACCTGCATAAGGGGCGTCATCATAGCCATGATTGCGGTCGGCAAAGAAAATGTGCCCACTCATTTCTCCGCCAAAGGGAGATTTTTCATTTTTAATTTTTTCTTTTATCAGGCTGTGGCCCGTTTTCCACATAATGGGTTCGCCGCCATTTTTAGCAATGTCGTGATACATGCGATCAGAACACTTTACATCACCAACGATTTTAGCGCCCTTTTTTTCTTGTAAAATACTTCGCGCAAAAATGGTCATCAATTCGTCACCATAGAGCATTTTACCAGTATGATCGATAACTCCGATGCGGTCCGCATCCCCATCAAATCCGATACCACAAATAGCGCCGGTTTCTAAAACTTTTTTTTGCAGATCTTTAAGATTTTCTTCTACGGTCGGATCTGGATGATGGTTAGGAAAAGTTCCATCAGGCTTTTCAAATAGAATTTCTGGATCAAGGCCCGTCGTATTAAATAATTTTCTAACAATGCTGCCGCCCGCGCCGTTTCCACAATCTAAAACAACCTTAATCGGCCCAATGGGACCGAATTCTTTTTTATAACGAGCCAAGTATTCTGGAAAAATATCGTAATTTTTAATTGAGCCCGATCCTGAAACAAAGTTTTCAGACTGCATAATAGCCTTAAGAGTCTGAATTTCTTCTCCGAAAATTGTGGTTTTACCCAAAGAAACTTTAAAGCCATTATATTCAGGCGGATTATGGCTGCCGGTAACCATAATAGCCCCATCTAAATCCAGCTGAAATGTTGAAAAATAACAAACGGGAGTAGTTACAAGACCTAAAATCAGAACCTCGGCGCCAGAATCTTTAAGGCCCTGAGATAGTTTTTCAACGATTGGAATAGAAGACATGCGCGCATCATAACCAATTGAAAGACGCATATTTTTTTTATTAGTTTTATTAAAAACATAGGTGCCAAACGAGCGACCAAGATTGTAAGCAAAACCCAAATCAAACTGCTCATTATAAACGCCACGGATGTCATATTCTCGGAAAATTACAGGTTCAAACATCTAAACTCCTTCGGAGTAATATATACTAATCTTCTATTAATTGAATATTAAGCTTAATGGCCTCCAGCATCGAATTCGGATTTGCCACATTTTTATTAAATATATCAACGGCGGTGCCATGATCAACACTAGTTCTTACAAAAGCCAGCCCTAAGGTCAAGTGCGCGCCAGAATCTTGTCCGTGCTGCATTTTAAATGGAATTAAGCCCTGGTCATGGTACAGGCAGACAAATATTGAATAAAGCGGCCAGTTTTTTTTAAGAAAAGCCGCATCCGGCACCAGCGGGCCAACCACGCCCTTGGGGAGTCGGGCAAATAAAGTTTTTTCAAGATTGCCGATTAGGCCGCCTTCGCCCGCGTGCGGATTAAGTCCCAAAACCGCGATTTTCTTTTTGGACTTCAGTAATGTTTGTAATTGTTGAGCGGCTTTTAAGGCCTCTGCGAGCCCTTTTTTTCTAAGCTGTGCCTCGACTCCAGATAGCGGAATATGATCTGTTGCCAGCACGATGTTAAAATATTTACCGATAAAAGCCATAAAAAGATTTGCCGAAGGAAACAGTTGTCTAAAAATTCCGGTGTGCCCAAGAGGCTTGGCTAAAGTTTTTGTTGATAGTCGCGGAACACGTGCGCTGATTTTTTTTGAAAGGGGCCCGGTAACCAAAGCCGTTAGTTTTTTTTGTACACAGGCGCGCGCGGCCTGAACGACCCAATCAGCCTCTGTGGAAACCAAAGCCAGATCTATTAATAGGTTGTCTGGCAAAGTTTTTTGAGTGCTAGCCAGAAAATCTAGGGCGCCATCAAGACTGTCAAAAGTAATTCGACTCCAGGCCTTATCAATAATTTTAAAAAACTGCGGCTGAAGTTTTTCCTGTGTTTTATGGCGAAAAATAAAAAACAAAGCGGCGGTTTTTTTAATTGAATTTGGGAGCTGGCTTAGCGCTTTAGCAGTGATTTCAAAGCCGATGCCATTTTTATCGCCGGTTGTAACAGCAATTTTTTTATAGCGCTTCATCATAAGTTTTAATATTGGCCTCGAGCTTTTTCAGCTCGAACCAATTTTTTAGCTGGCGCTCAAAATTTTGCTGAACCAAGGAGGCCTTGATAGATTCTTTAACTCGTAAAAAATTAGGGTCAAGAACGGTTTTTTTAGCTAAAAGTTTTACGATATGAAAGCCGTTTGGTCCTTTTAAAATTCCAGAAACGGCATCGACCGAAAGGTCGCCAATAGCGTTTTCGATTTGCGGCAAAAACTCGCCGGACTTAAAAACACCCAGGACGCCATCTTTGTTGGATCCAGGGGTTTCGTCTAATTGATTAGCCAGGGTCTCAAAACTTTCACCAGCAGCTAATTTGTTTAGGGCCGCTTCGGCGCGCCCCCAGACCCCTTCGCTTTCGCCCTTTTTGTTAGAAAAAAAGATCTGAGCAATTTTAAATTCAGCTACGCTAGGTCGGTAATTTGGATATTTGGCTCTAAAAACGCCGTAGGCATCTTCATCCGAGATGCGAAGCTTGTTAACAATTTCTTTTTCAAAAAAAACCTGTCGTTCGGATCTAGCTTTCAGAATATTTTTATATTCCGCCATGGTGTAGCCCTGGTTAGCAACATAACTGGATAATTCAGACATCGACATTTTGTTTTTTTTAGCCATTTGCGCGAGTTCGGCATCCACTTGTTCGCCGGGAGATGTCATGCCAAGGCGTTTAACCTCAGAATCCACCAATTTTTCATTAATTAAAAAATTGAGCTGTGCTTTTTTGTCTTTTTTAAGAGCGCTGACGCTTTCGCCGAGCAAAAGGGTTTCATCTATGGCGCCCGGCTTGCTTGCGCGCGCCTGCATATTCTTAAGTTCAGAAAGCAAAATAATTTCGTCATTTACTGAGACCACAACTTTATCCACAAGCTCTTTGGCCGCTAGCGTAGTGTTAAATAAAACTGAAAATAGAGAATAAAAAACACATAAAATCAAAGAAAGCTTCATTCAGCACCTACCTGGTTTCAACTCGAATAGAATCTATCACACTTAGGTTTTTTTTAACCCTGTATTTTTTGATTTGCACATCGAGCCATTCAGCAAATTTTGCCGTTTCGCGCAAGGCGCTTATTTCAGACAACACGCGGGCGCGGGCCTCAGCAAAGCTTAAGATTTTTGCGGGCCGCTTTTCAACCAGTTTAAATACGTGAATACCGTCTGACAGCGTAATGGGCCCGAAAATCTCGCCAATGCGCAATTTAAAAGATTTTTCGAACTCAGTTGAAAAGCCTCTTTCGATCCACCCGTAGAGATCCTTAGACTCAAGATTGTAGGCGGTCGAATATTTTTTTGCGACATCAGTAAAATTTTGTTTGGCGACAAGTTTTCTAACAATTTCAGCCTCGTTCGCATCGGCAACAAGGATATGAGATAACAAGAGAGAATCTGCCTGTTCAAACTTCGTGCGATTGTTGGTATAAAACGATAAAAGTTCGTTTTCTGAAATGGGCGCGGCCCCTTTTGTAATGATCTCAAGAACGCGTTTCTTTTTCAAGCCTTGCGCTATCTTTGCAACCCAGTCTGAGTAGCTGAGGCCGGCCTCGCTTAAAAGCTCACGAAATATGGCGTCTGAGGGGTAAGTAGAAACAATGGCGGCCACCTCTTTATTGATTTCGTCTGGCGACAGGGACAGGTTATTTTCGGTAAACCAAAGGTTTACAAAAGCCGAAACCAAAAAATCATTCAGAATTTGTTCTTTGAAAACAGCAATAATTTTAGAATCTTTTGCCGAAAGTGCATCGAGATCTTTAAGCTTGAGGGCTAGTTCTTTTGAAAAGCTTTGGGTCGAGAGCTGAATATTTTCAACTTGTGCAACGGGCTTGTTTAAAATTCTATTGGAAATAAAGTTACAAGATGAAAGCCCAACCAAACAAGTAATGTAAAAAAAACAAAGCGAAAACTTAAATAGACGCTTAGTCAACCAGGCTGGAATTAACATTTATTTTATAGTTCTTTTTAATTTTATCAAAAAAAGCATCAAATACAGCCTTGCGTTTCACGTCGTAAACCGCCATACGAACTTCTCTTTTACTAGCCTCATCATAGCTACGACGGCCCACTAATTTAATGATGTGAAAACCAAAGGGAGTTTCGACGAGATCCGAAGTAATTTCGTTAAGCGCTAGACTATTGGCCGCATTATAGTAGGATGGCACAAGAGAAACGCGCGATTGCCAGCCGATATCGCCACCGAGATTTTTAGTTGTGATATCATCAGAGTAGAGTCTTACCAGCTCTTCAAAAGGCCGCTTTGATTTTTTAACTTCACTAAGAATTTCATTGCCGCGCTTGCGAGCCTCTTCGCGTTGCTCTTTGGTGGCGCCGGGCTTAACTTCAATCAGAATATCCGACAAACGAATTTGAGGATTATTATTATACCAAGCGCGCATTTCAGAGTCGGTAACGGTGCTGTCTTCAACTTTTTTGCCCAGTTCTTTTTCCAAAAAAACCTTGTAGATTTCTTGATTGATTCGATCTTGTACGATGGGGTCTTTCTCAAGACCTCTTTTGCGAGCCTCTTGAACCCCCAGTTCATATCGCACAAGTTCTTCTAAAAAAACTTTTTTTGATGGAGGGTTCGCAAGGACCTGAGAGGTGACCTCAGCATATCTTTTGTTGAACTCCGCACGCGTAATTTTTTTTGTTCCCACAGTTGCCACAACAGCGGTCTCGTTATTTTGCGCTTGCGCAGTTGAAAATATAAATGAGCTTATTGTTGAGCTTAGAAAAATCAGAATCAAAAAAAAGCGTTTCATAGTTGTGTGTCCTTTATGTAGGAGGTCTTTATATATTGATTTAATCCTATAGCTAAATGCTACAGTTATGATCTTGATACGCCAAACAAATTGGCCGCCTGTTGCCTTGCGGCAAAGAGTTGATTTTGCAGGGTTTTTGCTAGTTCTGCTGATCTTGGGTCATCTGTTTTTGTGATAGGGGCCAAAGGTCCAGCCCAAACAATAACAAGCCGAGCAAAAGGCTTTGGAAGATAGGCCTGGTTCCATGAGCGCGGAAATCTCCAGGCTGATTCACAGTAGGCGCCGCCTATAAAAATATCTGATTTTAACAAACGAGAAAGCTCAAAAACTCCGGGCTTTACTTCATAAATTGGCCCTTTCGGCCCGTCAACCGCGATGTTACAACTAGAGCCGCTTTGAACAAGTTTAATAAGGCCTTTCAGTGCCGACACGCCCCCGCGAGTTGAAGAGCCGCGAGAGGTTTTTCCGCCAAGCAGTTTGTAAACAACGTTCATCATCTCACCGTCTTTGCTGGTTGAGATCATGGTGGAAAGCTTATAGGATTTGGCAAAATGCAATAGGGAGGCCTCATCACCGTGAAAGTGCGCCAAGATAAAGGGTGTTCTATTTTTGAGATGTTCTTTTAGTTTTTCAGACTCAACAATCTGCATTCTCCAGCTCCACGAAAGCAGGCGATAAAAAATAAAAACAATAAATCCGACAACAAGTCCGCGGAGCCTATACATGCTTAATGATTTAAAAGTTTTTTAAACTCTTCCGTCAATTTTGGAACAATTTCAAAGGCATCGCCGACAATTCCATAAGTTGCTTTTTGAAAAATAGGCGCATTGGCATCGTTATTTATGGCAACAATAACCTTGCTTCCGCTCATTCCCGCCAAGTGTTGAATG
>JBBTEQ010000069.1:0-6979 GCA_038042235.1 Bdellovibrionota bacterium
TAATAGTTGGTCTTCTGGTGGATTGTTTGGATTTAAGCATGGCTTCAGCCAGCAACATAATATCATGGCCGCCAAAATCTCTAAAGGCATCATAAAGTTCTTGATCCGAAACACTCTCAATGAATTTTTTCATGTTCGGGTGTTCTTTAACAATTCCCTTTTTTAAGGTTTTTATATCCTTAACCAGCAAAAGTGCCTGCAGCTCGTAATCTTGCAATTCATTTTCTAAAAACTTTTTAAAATCTTCACCACCAGGTTTTTTAAACAGAGTCTGGCGTTTAGAACCATGACGAAGCTGAATAACTTCCCAGCCATTGGCAGACATGGTTCTTTCAATACGGTCAGCGTCGGTGCCGCTCATTTGTTTTTCGTTGATAATGCGGTGGCCATCCAGCGATTGACGATTGTAATCAACAATCCAAGTGAGGTTACCGATTTCGCGATCTGCAAAATCTGGAACAGCTTCATACATTGAACCTTCACGAAACTCAGAATCTCCGGTGAGGGCCCAAAAGTGAGCGTCGGGCACTTCATAACCATGTTCACGGGCATAACGAAAAGCCAGAGCTAAATAGCCGGCTTTAACGGGCGGGATGCCCACAGTTCCTGAGGGAAAAAAATTATGATGATCAGAATCATAGGCCGAATGATAAGATTGAAAAACCGGTTCGCCGTTTTTTGAATATTTACGTAAACCCATCATCGCCGTATTTTTTTGTTCTGACGTGAGTTTAGAAAAATCAGATTCCAGAAACAAATCGAGTAAATAATTGTAGGCGTGATCAACAGGTGAAGCGTGGGGCTTATTAGCAATGTGGTCAAAGCCCGTTTTGACGATCAAATGCAGCGCGCCCATAATATGCAACGCACTGGCACAGGCTGCCATGTGGCCACCAATTTTAGGATCGCCTTTTTCCTTATCAGTGCGATTATTAGCCTGATAAATCATCTGTGTTGCAAGGTACTGGGCACGTTTCGCGATGGACTCCACGGTTGCAGGAGAAATATCTTTAAGAATAGAAGTATTATTGGCGTTATTAATAGGTGAGTTTTTAGCAGACACAAGAGGCTCCTTTAAGAGTAGAAACTTTAAGCTTAAGGGTGGAAAATTTCAATTGGAAAGTTTAAGGTCGTTTAAGTCTATTTGAGCTCGAAGTTTAACTTTCCACAACACAATCCCAGCGTATTTTCACCCTGCCGTCGCTATCAACCATACCTTTGGGAGGGTTAGGAAACGGCGCTGCGGACCTAAAGGCCTCGATGGCGGCGTCGTCAAGGTCTCTGACGCCAGATTCTGCCAAGACCTGAACTGCAACCAAGTGTCCTGAATTATTTAAAATGATGACAAGCTTTGTAATCTTGTTCTCTTCAGAGGCAATCGTGCGCCCTTGGCTGAGCATTTTAGCAAACTTTTGCTGAACTTTAGGCACCCACCATTGATTGAGTTGATTTTTGATCCGACTGTAATACCCGAAGTATTTATACTCTTTTGTATTCAGTCGGGTCATCAGATCATCCTCAATTTTAGCTAAATAATCATTGGTGGTCGAGGCATCGTTTGCGCGGCGGCCTGTTTGTTGTTTTTGTTGGGCAACTTCTTTTTTGTTAATTGAAGCATAAGCATCAAAACCTTCTTCAAATAGTTTCGGTTTGGAGGTTTGTGATAGTTTTTGAGTCTTTGTTGTTTTTGATGTTGTAGAAGCTTGGCTGGCATAATTTTTGGTGTTGTGAAATTTATCAGAGTGTTTGGCTTTGGTTTCTTTTTTGACGTTGTTGCTTTTTTCACTTAAAAATTTAGCATTTTCAGAAAGTTCATTATTTGCATTTTCACTGTTAGATTCAACAATTAAGGTCGCTGCATTTTTTATTTTTATGATTTTTTCTTTTTCAACATCGACTAAAGAAATTTCAATTACCTCTGGTTTGTTTTGGGGAGGGCTTAAATGTGCTGTTAAAAATAAAAATCCCAAAAATAAAAAATGAAGCGACATTGAGGCCAAAACGAAACCTGCGAAGCCAAACTTTTTGTCTGTGAGTTTAATAATATTGGAGTTTAATTTCATGCGGGCCTCTTGAGTGTAGTCTCCTCGACTTATCGGTGGTTAGACGTTAAAGGTATAGACTTCGGTGAGCTGTTTTGGGTGTATTTATTCAGAATTAGACTGTGGTCTAGTTGGGGGTGAGTTCGACTAATTCTGCAGTAAATACGCCTATGGTTTGACTAACTTCTTTCGGGCAGTAACAATAGAATCAGAATGAGAATGCAGACATGGGGATTATCAGATAAAGGTTTAAAGCGCTCAGGAAACCAGGATTCGTTTTTGATAGACGATCGTTTGGGCGTTTTCATCGTGGCAGATGGTGTCGGCGGGCATTTTGGCGGCGAAGTGGCCTCTGCTCTTGCTGTTGAAACTGTACGTGAGGTTGTAAGTCATCCTAAAGCCACGGAATTTAAACCAAAAGAAGTGTTAGTTCAGGCTTATGAAGAAGCCAGTCATCGAATTTTTGATAGAGCCACACAAGAACCAAAATTAAACGGCATGGGAACCACCATGGTTATGGCCTATATGCGGGACAGTAAAATTTATATCGGGAATGTCGGCGACAGCAGATGTTATTTATACAGAAAACCATTTATTTGGCAATTGACGGAAGACCACTCGCTTATTAACGAACAAATACGCTTGGGAATGATGACTGAAGAACAGGCACGTAAAACCATTGGGAAAAATGTAATTACTCGCAGTGTCGGTTTTGAGAGAGATGTTTTTCCGGATACTCTTGAAAGAGAAGTTTCATCTGGCGATGTTTATTTATTTTGCTCTGATGGTTTGAGTGGAATGATTTCCGATAGTGAAATGTGTAACATTCTTAACCAGAATGCTATCGAAAAAGCAGCTCCGATTATGATTCAAAAGGCTCTTGAGCACGGTGGTGACGACAATGTCACGGTGCTTGTGTTGCACATACAGGATGTATAATAAAAGATGAGTCAGCCAAAAAAAACTTTTACAATTTATTTTTTAACCAATGATGAAAAGCAAACGCGAAAAATTATTTTGCCGGTTAGCTATTTTAAAGTGGCTGTGTTTATGGTGGCGTTTGTTATTATCAGTTTATTTGCGGGATTTATTGACTATTTTGGATTGCTCGCCCAGTCAGTTGAAAACAAAAAATTGAAAGTGGAGAACTTCAATCTACAAAAACAATTTCAAGTAGTCGAAGGTAAGCTGGACGCATTACAGTCGGGTCTTGATCGCGTCGGAATTATTACCAATAAGTTGAAATTGATAACGGACACTCAGATGAAAGACCGTTCTGAACGTTTAAGTTTTCCCGCACAGATTAACAATGTTGACGAGGCCGCTAAAATTAAAAACTCAGAACGCATGTCGGGTGAAGAGTTTTACGAACAGGATCTGGCTTTAAAAATGGATGCGCCCGTGAACGCCCTAAAAGGAGAGCTGGCTACAGAAAAATCTAGCTCCAATTATGCAACATTGGTTATTAAAATCGACAAGGCCGTAAAAGATTCACTTTTAAAAGAGCAATCTGTATTACAGCTTTGGGAGTCTTTATCTGATAGTCAGAGCTTTCTTGCCTCAACACCCAGCCTGAGGCCTTCACGTGGTCCGATTGGTTCTCGTTTTGGCTATCGCGCGGATCCTATCAATGGAAAAATGAAAATGCATGCGGGGCTTGATATCGTCGTTCCGCCGGGAACACCGGTGCGCGCAACCGCGGATGGAGTGGTGAGCTTTGCTGGCTGGGATGAATTTTATGGAAAATTGGTTTCAATTGACCATGGTTTTGGAGTGTTAACCCGTTACGGACATAACTCTCAAGTTTATGTTCAAGTGGGCCAAAAAGTCGATAAATACGATGTGATATCAGCTGCTGGCAGCACAGGGCGCTCAACCGGTCCACATTTGCATTACGAAGTTCGCGTCAACAATGTTCCGGTAAATCCACTTAATTACATTTTAGATGAATAGATTTTCGCTAAAACAGTCCGCCCATTTCTATAGGCTAGGGCTCATTATAACGAGTTGTTTATACCACTGTAGACAGCCGTCTAATTCGTAGACAATGGTCGTGATTTTCGTCTCAATTTGACTACATTAAAGCTAATAGAACTGGCCCCTGGCAGGTCTTTTAGGCCCAATTCTTGAAGTGTAAACTATAAGAATTGAGGATAGACAAAATGAGATATTTAAATCTTATAACGTTTATAACACTATTTGGCTCTACGCTTTTAGGGGCGGCTTTGCAAACTGTTCAGGTGAAAAACTCAGTTAAAGAAATGCCACTCTTAACTATGCCATTATCTAATGATGACTCGATACGAAGTATTTCTGACAGCATTTTGCCGAAGTCATTAACAACTTCAGATTCGTCTAAAACCGTGGTTTCAAAAATAATCGACAATTCGTTAGCCTACTGGTGGAATAATTCTGAGTTTAAAAATACCTCAGTTGGCCGTGCAGCAACGACCATAGAAAAAAATATGAAAGCTGATTTAAATTTGGGAACTACTAATAATTCTGAGAACAACACTAAAACGGACCACAAGATCAGTATTAAGCTTTTGGCTATGCAGGCATTAGCAAAACTTGAATACAAGGGTTGGTTTGCAGGGGCGATTAATTATGATGTAAAAGCTGCTACGGCCCAGGCTGAAGTTCTTGAAAACTTATCAAACAATAAAGATCTCGTGATTTCACACTCAGTCAGCGCAGTAGAAAATAAATCGCAGTTATCACTTCGTTGGAAGTGGTAAGGTTTTATAAGTCTGCAAGGTCTTGGGATTAATCAAAGTTGTAGAATTTTTATAAACTCGAGCTGTACTGTAAAGTAACTTTATCGCCTGAGATTTTTTCATAGACTGGTAAGTATCCGGGAACAATCTTTTTAATTCAAAATGAACTTTTTTTGTATAGGCCCCGCTCATTTTGGGGAAAATGTGATGTTCAACATGATATCCGAAGTTTAAATGGAAAAAATCAAATACAGGATTTGTAGTTACAGTTAATGAGTTAACCAAAGGGTCATTTATTTTTGTCAGGGGTGAAATATTATGATTGGTCGAAATGTAACTCATAACAGTGTAATTTTGGATCGCAAACGGAATTAGAACAAGAAATAAAAAATTACTAGCTCCAACAAAGTAAACGATCGATGATAGGATTATAACTTGCAATGCGAATTCAATCGTTACGCGCGTGTGTTTCATTTCATCCCACATTTTATTTCCGAAACGCATATAGATCTGGTTTAAAAAAGATTGAAAAGAAAACCAGAAGAAAAAATAGAAATAACTTCTGATGGTGCCAGCGCCCGGTGTCCAAGGAAAAAGTCTCTGCATAAACTTAGACTGCCGATAGGCAGCCATACTTGGAAATGCATCTGGATCTTTTAGGATGTACTGTGTGTTACCGTGGTGAAGCCGGTTGTGCCAAAATCTCCAGTAGGTTGGAGATATCAAAAAGGGCATGAAAGTAAAAAAACTAATAAAATCCTGTAAGTGTTTATTTTTAACGACTGATCCATGTAAAACTTCGTGCGAAACAAAGCCTAGGCCACCATTAAATTGTCCAATGATGAAACCAGCCAGTATTTTAACAGTCCAGTGTACATCTGAATTCAAAACCCAAAGTATCAACGAAATGTTAACAGCCAAAAACATAACTGCAAAAGAAAGTCTGGCTGGGTTTCGTTCAAAAAATTTTTGTGGCAAAGAAGGTGTGGTAAGTCTGTTATAATAAGCCAAATTTTTAACAACTGTAGTCGTGGTGTCTGTGGCAGTTGTAGGTGTTTCAGTTTCTGGTTCTGTTGAGTCTGTTTGCATTTGAGCCCCTTATAGACATTTTCGAAAAAAATAACACTCAGGGTAGCGGGGGTCATTAACTTATTTGGGTTTCAGCAAATTATTGAGAAATTTTACTTGTATTCGCCGATATCGCGACGAAACTGGCGCCCGGCAAATAGTACTTTGTTGTTTATTTCATACGCAGAATTGCGTGCCAGAGTGAAGTTATCATGAACAGCCACCACATTCAGCACGCGCCCACCAGCGGAAACGAGTTGTTCTTTAGAGTTAAAGCTCGATTGCGAGCTTGGGACTGAGGTCAGTTGAGTACCGGCGTGTAAAATGTAACTGAGGTCTGAATCCGCTGGTAAAGTTATAGGCGTGCCTTTGACGGGGTGATCAGGATAGCCTTCTGCTGCATTAACAATGCAGATGGAGCTTTTATTATTTAGGCTAATTTTTTGTAGATTACCTTTGCTTAATTCAAAAAATAACTCACTTATATCGTTTTCAATTAAGGGTAATATGACCTGGGTTTCGGGGTCACCAAAGCGTACATTGTATTCTAAGACATAAGGCTCATTATTAACAATCATCAGTCCTATAAATAAAACTCCACGATACAGGTAATTATGCTTTTTTAAATTTTCAATTGATGGTTTTACAATTTTAGAGATTATTTTATCAAAAAGTTCTTTTTCAATCTGCATTGGAGCAATAGTACCCATACCGCCGGTATTTGGGCCGAGGTTATTATCAAGTAGACGTTTGTGATCTTGCGCGAGCGGTAAAGTTTGAAATTCTGAGCCATTTGTTAGAACCAAAAAACTGATTTCTTTACCAGCAAGGTTTTGTTCAAGGAGGGCTCTGCATCCTGCATCACCCAATATTTTTTTATCAAATAAATTTTCGGCTGCTGTTTTTAATTCAGATAAATCTGCGCAGATAAATACGCCTTTGCCGGCGGCAAGGCCATCCGCCTTTAAAATATAGGGCACAGAATAATTTGTTGCGGCAAGTAGAGTGGATTCAACTGAGGTCACAATTTCGGCTTTAGCTGTGGGTACTCCGGCTTGCCGCATAAATTCTTTGGCAAAGATTTTAGAGCCTTCCAGTTGTGCGGCCTGCTTGGAGGGAGCAAAAACTAAAATATTTTCTTTACGTAATGAA
>JBBTEQ010000070.1:0-12725 GCA_038042235.1 Bdellovibrionota bacterium
TAATCTTCTTAAGTCGTCTTAAACCTACTCGGACGCACACGTGGCTTTTCGTCAATAATGTAGAGCGCCAAAGCTAATATGCACTTGCACAGCCCCTCCACAATCGGTAGCTTAGAAAACTCTAAAACAATAACAAGGAGCCTAAAATGAAAGCGATATTTATTCTATTAACCGCAGCAACTTTATTATTAACAGCTTGTAGCACAATGAGTGAAAACCCAAATACTACAAAAGGTGTTGGTATTGGTGCAGCTACTGGCGCAGCATTAGGAGCCATTATCGGCAATAATATGGGCGACTCAAAAAAAGGAGCTGCAATTGGTGCTGTTCTTGGCGGAACTGCGGGCGGAATAATCGGAAAAAGAATGGATAACCAAGCAAAGGAACTGGAAAAAATTGCTGAAACTAAAAGAACAGAGCAAGGTTTGGTTTCTAAACTTAAAAGCGATATTTTATTTGAAACTGGAAAGTCTGACTTAAAAGATCAAGCTAAAACAGACCTGGCTCAAATGGCTACAATCATGAAAAAATACCCTGAAAATGTATTAACCATCAAAGGTTACACAGATAATACAGGTTCTGCTAAAATCAATGAGACCCTTTCTGAAAAAAGAGCTCAAGCCGTTAAAAGCCTACTAGTTGATAATGGGATTCCTGCCACTGTTGTGTCGACTGTAGGCTTAGGGCCGTCAAACCCTGTAGCAGATAACTCTAGCCCAACTGGACGTAAGCAAAATCGCCGTGTTGAAATTGAAGTTACAGTAGACGAAACAAAAGTTCCAAAAACTAAATAGTACCCACTACTCTAAGTACGATTCTAAAAAATCCCGTCTCAAAATAAGACGGGATTTTTTTAATATGGCATGTTTTTTTCAATACATAGATTTGTACGCCATCTCCTGTCGTTAGATTGGAAATGAGCAATAAAAATTACGCAATTAGTGTCACTGTGTCGATTAACTTTACGTTCGACAATTCAGTTCAAGCACTATTGCTAAGCTTAAGTCCATTAATTTGGAGAGGATGTAAAGATGAAAACACTAGCTTTAATTACACTGATTGTTACAGCAATCACATGTAACTCGGTCTTAGCAAGCGATGCTCCATGCCAGCATTCAGAATATGACGCAACTCCAGAAGTTATTTCATGTGTTGAAGTAAACCCAGGCACTAATGGCAAATTATACGTAAATGGTTTCAATAAAACACGTGATATACTGGCAACGATGACTATTATTATCGATAAACACGGCGATGACGAAGTACTGACTTATTTTGTTCAACCCGCTGATGTAAATACAAGGCTTGAATACCTTGCTGTAGACGTTAAAAATAAAAAAGTCCTCGTAAATCAATTCTCATCTAAGACAAATGCTTACGGCTTAGCAATGATGAGTCAATTAGGAAATGGTGAAGCAATTGCAAAATTAGTGGATTCTGATAACTCATGTAGTGTAGCACCTTATGCTTGGGGAGGCGTTGCCCTTGGTGGAGCTTTGACCGGTATTGGCGGAGTGATCTTCCTTTTTCCGGCCACTTATCACACTATAAAATGCTTAAATAGATAAAACTATTTAGTCTTAGCTTCAGCCAAAACTGGGACTGTCATTTTGACTTTAACTTCGTCTTTAACGCCGGCTCCTTTAAAGCTAATATCTTTAATATCGAACTCACTTAAAATTATTGAGAATTCAGCAGTAAGCGATGAGCCTTTAATACTGTAGCTTCCTTTTATAATTTTTTCGATATTATTCATTTTAACTTTAGCTGCACCCTTACCGGCTTTACCTATAGCACTTAAGATTTCGATATTAGGATATTTATCTGCATTTACATATTTAAGAGTATGTTTATCTCTCAAGCCCATACCGCTTGAAAAAGACGACCAAGGAATAACAAACTTTTCAGCAGAATAGCCGTCGCCCTTAGCTTGGGCTTTTCCATTAAAGCCATTCATTTCAGCTTCAAAATCCCCAACTGGGCTAACTGAAACAGAGGCTTTAAGCTCTCCAGCTAACGCTGAAAATCCTAAGCCTAAAATAGCTAAGATAGCTATTGAGCTAATTATTCTTTTTGTTATTTTATTATTAATAATTCTTGGTGTAAACATTCCACTCGCCTCCTGGGTTACGTACTTTAAATACAGCATAACCTATAACTGTGGCTAATGGCAAAGTACAATTTTCCTCTACAGACGTTACACCGTTAGGAAGAGTAGCTGTTCTTAATGGGCAAATGCTATTGTTACTAGCGTCAAAAACTTCAAGAGAGTATTCAATATCAGCGACCCTATTATCTGAGTTTGCAGCAAAGCCTAAAAGCTTATACATTTTATTAGCGGAATCTGCAGACTCCTGCACAATCTGTATCTCAAAATAAATGGAAGCGGGTTTATCATAGCGATATTCAAAAAAGCCCATAGAATTTTGAGATTTTGAATCGCTAAACTGCCCTGGAAGTTTAGAACAATTTTGAAACAATATTTGAACTAGCGTTGCAGAAACCACCAAGGCCATAATAATTTTCATTTTTTTAAAACTTATTCTTAAACTAGACATAAATTTCTACTCCTTCTGGTCTTGTACCAATTACGGTAAGTTACTCATGTATCGACTAATTTCTGTTATCTGTGCTTGGTTTAGTACAATTGATCTCATCACTGCAATATTAGTTATTGCTGCGGTTATCTGAGCTGCAGTTCGATTTCTTTTAGCTGCAGGGTTCGCATGACAATTGAGACAATTGGCATTATATAAAAGACGTCCAGCCATAAATGGATCAGCCGGAGGCGTACCTGGAGGCGGAGGCGTTCCTGGAGGCGGGGGTGTTCCTGGAGGCGGAGGTGCCGGAAGCGGTGCAATGCTTCCACCCCCATCACGAGATGCTAGCAGTGTTCCATTAGCGGATATTTTTGCAACATTAAGTGGTCCGTAAACTATGCGGCTGCGTTGTCCGTTATAGTTGAAAAAAACATTAACTGTAACCGCTGCCTCAGCCTTACATTTTAGAAAAAAATTTGAACTGACAAATGGATCAATCATTCCAAAACAATCACTAGTGGCCCTGACAATTTCAATACTAGAAATAGCCAGCGCATTTCCTGATGGATCTTGTAGCCTAAATGGCATCGCTATAAATGTCTTTAAATCAAAGTTGCTATATAGCGGTGTTATTCTTTGCGCACTTGCGAAAAGCGAAAACAGTAAAACACTTAAAAAGAAGCTGTATCTTTTTACTATTATCATATGTTCCCCCACCTCTAGTTTAAACCGGTTTTTTATCAAAAATAAATAAGTAAAACTCATTTTCTTATATTGATACACTTTATAGCAATTAAGCATCTTATTTTGAGACTATAGTCAGCCAAATGAAATAACGCCAAAGCGGCAACTAGGACACCCTGACTAACGTCCTACTTTATAGTTTGGACAAGGTTGGATAATGAAGTAAAGAAATTATGCTGTATTATTTAAAGTTGAAAAAGAAGCTTCTGAGAAAAGTTAGCAATACGCGGGGCACGCAAGACGAATATGAAAAATGAAAAACTCTATGCCTTAATGGTGGTTTGCATTTTGATTCTGGCGTATTCCATAAGTTTAAAGTTTAATAAAAAAGCAACATCTAAAACTGTAAAGCAAATGACAACCCAAAAAATAATAACAAATGACCCCGCCTCAAAAAAAAACAACACCAACGAAGATGCAGTCTTCAACACAAAAGCACTGAATTCTCCTGAATTTTTGAATGCACTTAATAAAATCCAAGGTTCACAAAAAGAACGACCGAATTCAGAAAACCCAGAAAATTTAAAATATACACAAGCTGAATTCGAGCAGAAACTTGGTGAATATTTATTGAAACCAAAAGAAGAGTTTGAAAAATGGGCCGACGAGAACACCGATTTTTTCTTAAAATATAAACATGTTGTTGTAAAAAAATTAAATGAAGTTTATAAAATTGATGATTTATCCGTATCAGATGCCTTAGGTATTAATGTCGCAATGTTAAAAGTTAACAGCGATAATAAACAAAATCCGGAAGTTATCGATTATTTTATAGATCTTGCAAATACAAAAGATACAAATTACGCGATTGTTAACCTGAAGGAATCTGCTTTTTATAGCCTCTCGGCAATGAGCTTCGAGCGGGATGAGGTTAAACTTGAGTCCTGCATCAGATTTTTAGATCAAATAGAAGATGTGCGACTTGTACAAAAAATGGCGCCCATCTTTAAAAACATGAACCCGACACTGAGTGCCAGGTTTCATAATGCACTTGAAACGCGTCTAGAAAATGCAAACAAAAAATAAAAAGGAGTCTTCCGTGATTGATGATAAAAAATTCAGAAAACAGTGGGTTGTGCTACCAGACTTTCAATACCATTTTATGAATCGCATATTTGCAATTTTTGTTTTAGTCATCATTTTATTTGGCACGCAGGCTCTCTGGTACTTTTATGAAATCCAACAAATGGGCGTAACCGCCGGCCTGGAAGAAGATCATGTTTATTTTAAATTTATAAGTTCAGTTATCTTAAAATATGTAGTCTCATTTACAGTTACAATAATTTTGTGTTCATTGGTTTTTTATACATTTGGACTTTATATGTCGAACAAAATTGCCGGCCCCATATTTAGTTTGAATTTGAGCTTAAAAAAACGCTTAGAAGGTAAAAACCCGGATCCAACACTGATCAAAATCAGAACCGACGATTATTTTCAGGATTTGGCGCAAAATATCCGGCAAAACTTGGAAAAAAAATCTGATTCTTAAAATCCGAAACCAACAGAAAGATTCCACCCCACATCAATTCCGGGCTCTATAGAACTTACCATTTTCTGTTCAAAATACCAATCGTCAGCAAAGTACCAACCAAGTTTAAATGTAAAAAACATTTTAATAGGTTGTGAATACTTAAACTCATAGGTAACAAGTGCTGAAGTAGGTAACTCCAGGGCTAATTGATGTACAAAAGCACCAATCCCAGCACCGAATAAAACATTTTCATGAGGGTGGTAAGCAAAACCCGCATCTGTCAGAACTAATACTCCTGGCGTCACCGCTTTTTGGTAGACGATGGTGGTGCCTGCTGATGCCGCCTGACCTTGCACTAAAGACCCCATCATTTCAAACCAAAGAGAATAATCAGTCCATTTTTGAATATACTCATAGCCAAGCGTTAGGCCCGTGTACTTTACGTCGATATCTTCAATACGCGAATCTGAAGTAATTAATTTGATAGTTTGACCCCAAAAAAACAATCCGGTTTTAAGTCTTTGGCTCTCTTCTTTTGTTTCACGCGGAACTCGCACATTTTTTTTAATTGTGTTTGTTTCTACAGGCGCTGCAGGTTGGGTTATGGTACTGGGCGGAGCTTGTTTTATTTCTACAGGTGCTACAACTTTGGTTGTTTTTTTTGGTGTCGCTTGTTTTTTTGCAGGTGCCGTTGCTTTGGTTGTGGTAACAGTTGGTGCAGCTTTAGCTTTTGCTGCAGGCGCTACAGGTTTAGTTGTAGTACTGGGCGGAGCCGGTTTTTTTGCGGTTTGTGCGTTGGCCAAATCTGCACCTAAAAAAAATGAGAGAAAAAATATGCTAAAAAATAAAGAATAAACTATTGAGGTACTCAATATAACTGAAGGTGCCTTACGACCCATCTTCATTCTTAAAGTGACAAATGTAGTTGTGTTTGAATGGTCCATGTGTCTTTCGACGCCTGTGTGGCGTTATAAGTTTTTTGATTAATTCCGGATATTCTTAGCTCCGTTCTTTGCATGGGAAAGGCCAAAAAACCCAAATCCCATTTTAGCGAATCTAATGCACTCGTCCCTGAATCATTTTTTGCAAACTCTATTCCCGATAAAAAGAATAATCCGCGACGCAAATTTAAATTCCCCTGGGTAAATAAATATTGGGTTGAGTTATTCACGGCGGTGCTGCCAGAGCCTGTAACGGCCTTCTTATACCCAAGCTCCATTAAAAGAGCATTGCCATTACCGAAACCCATTTTATTGTGAAACTCCAAAAGACTTTGCTGGAAAGTATCTTTCTTTTCCTGAAGTACGCCCACACCATAAGCATGCATATTACCCCACTTCTGCTCAAACATAATACTGCCACCTGCCGCTTGGTCTACTTTAGGTAAGTGTGTGTTTCCCGCCCATATCTGTAAAAATAAGTCTTCATTTTTAAGGGCCCACTGTAACTGTGCAGCGTGCACTTGATCATTCTGCCCCAGCCCTAATGCTGCGCGATTAACCGAGGTGTGATTAACGGTTTTAATACCAAAAACTTTATCCATAAATCCCAGTTGCAGCCAAAATTCATTAGGAAGTTTGTACTTTAAAAAATACTCTTTCATAAAAATCCGACCACCGTTATTGATGGCTTTATTAGGCGCAATTGCAAATGGGTTATTCAGATACCCGACTGTATTGATAAATGAAATTGTATGGTCTTCATTGGCATAAAAATTTATGTTCAAGTCGTTTTGCATATTTAAATTTAATTTTGTGCTAGTACTAGAACCCGGATCGCGCTCAATTGTTAAGGCTCGGTATTTAAAACCCAGACGCACCCACCAAGGAAGCTCAGTTGCTCCCAAAAAATTAGAGATCCGAACCGTCTCTTCTTCATCTAATGAAAAAGGATTGGCTGCAATTTCAGAAGCATATACTCCACGCGCATAATCTGTTAAAGCTCCGCCACCACCTCCACTTTCATGACAGATCAGGCAGCTCCGATAGGCAAACCCAATAAACTCAGGGTAAGACCACACTTTAATACTGATTAAAAATGTTAAAATAAAAAAAATTCTCATTTAAATTATTAGACATTGCATATAAAACCTAGGCAAGAACTTTATCTGAAAGACCAGTACCAAATAAGACCTATTTCAAAGTCCTATTCTCTTTAAAAACTCAGCTTTGTTGATCAGCTTTCCACCAAAACTATTACAGACCGAAGTCACCATCTGGATGTCCATCCATGTATGTCCGATACTTTTAAGGTTTACAATAAGTTCATAGAGCGCCAGTTTTGAAACATTGTCTTCTTTATGAAACATGCTTTCACAGCTGAAATATTTTTCGGATTGCACACCATAGATGCCACCCACTAAAACATCACCGCGCCACACCTCTAATGAAAAAGCATGTCCCATTTTATAAAGCTGAGTATAATTTTCTTCAATTTCATTGGTAATCCAGGTGCCGTTCTGACCTAGACGTTTTTGGGTTTTACAGTTTTTCAGAACCTCATGAAAGTTTTGATTGATAGTAATTGTAAATTGACTGCGGTTTTTATTAATCCACTTCTTAAAACTTTTTGGGAGATGCAACTCGTTAAAATCAATAACTCCACGTTGGTCTGGGCAGAACCATAAAAGCGGATAGCCTTCGTGAGGCCATGGAAAAACGCCGTGGTCATAGGCATAAATTAAGAGTTCGGGGTCCAGTTTGCCGCCTACGGCTATTACGCCTTCAATTGTTTCCCTACTGGGATCTGAAAATATTTCTTTTAATAATTCGTTTTGTTCATCCTCTACAGACATCACACAATCCACAGGCTGTTTCTTTTTGGTAGTTAAAATAATTGTAGATTTGAAGCAGCCGACACTCTTGATTATTTTGAATGAATCTTAAAAGTGATAACAGTTTTTTTTGATGCTCTTTTTTTAAAATATTCTGGTCTTCAAGTTTAAAATCTGTCTCAATCGGCTCCCTTAAGGCCTGATAACCAAAGGGTGTTACAACTTCTTCGAGGCAACCCCAACGGTTTAAAATAGAAACCGCGGCGTTGACTCTGAAATCTTTTTTGTTTTTGAACACCATCTGCTCACGTAAAAAATCAAAACCCTGAATAGAAACCACATCAAACTTGGATTGAATAAGATCATAAACTTTTTGAATGAAGCTTTTATCTGGATAGGCCCAGTTTAAAAATTGCATTTGAATAGACAAATCATCTTCTGAAAAAAGAAAATAAGCCCAGGCTTTCTCCCCATCGCGCCCGCCCCTACCCACTTCTTGAAAATAAGCTTCTATTGTTGAGGGTATTTCATAATGGGTAACAAAACGAATGTTTGGTTTATCAATGCCCAAACCAAATGCGGGCGTGGCCAAAATCAGTTTGGCTTTATCTTTAATAAAATCATTCTGATTTTTTCTACGAATATCCGGTGGCAAATCGCCATGATATTTCACATATGGAATTTTCTGTGTGTTTAAAAAACGACTGAAAGCCTCTAACGTCTGAATCAATGAAAAATAAATAATTCCTGAATCTTTGTCATGACGTTTTAAGAGCTCGATCATTTTTTCATTTTTTTCGACATCACTATAGCAGTCAAAAATATTTAAGCTCAAATTAGGTCTTTCTAACCCACCCAGAATTAACTCAGAACTCAGATCCAACTTAAATTGTTTTGCGATATCTCGCTGAACATCTTCAGTGGCTGTTGCCGTCAGGGCTAGTAAGGTGGGCCCTCCAAGTTTTTCACGGTAACTTTGTAGTTTGGCATAGTCCGGGCGGAAATCATGCCCCCATAAAGAAACACAATGTGCCTCATCCACAACAAATAATTTAATTTTACGGCTTTTTAAACACTCCCAAAATTCCGGCTTTTGAAATCTTTCCGGGGCCACAAAAATCAGGCTATACTTACCTTCTGCGATTTGCTGCATTCGACTTTGCTTTTGCTCAAGACTTAGCGACGAATTAATAAATGTGCTTTCGATTTTATACTCATTAGCCCGAGTTGATTGATCGAGCATAAGCGCAATCAAGGGCGACACCACTAAAACCAATTCATTTTTTTCAGCCAGCGATGCTACAAACTGATAGGTTAAGGACTTACCCGCCCCGGTCGGCATTAAAGCTAATACAGAATGATTACCAAGTGATCGCTCAATAATTTCCTGTTGAGGAAACCTAAAGCTGGAATACTGAAACTGAGTCATCAAATGAGAATTAAAGTCCATAAACACCACTAGCTTAGCATTATGCGGTCAAAAACCCAGCAGAAAACCGAGTAAAAAACTCAGCTTTTAGCTCCTTGCCACAACAATTGGCAAAAAACCAATCAACCTTTGCTCTCTTGATAGTTTAATGTTAAACAAAACGTTTTGTTAAATATGCGATAAATTAAAAGAAAAGGGACAAAACTATGGCATCAAAGTGGGAAATCGCGAAAGTACGAAATATCGGTATTTCAGCTCATATCGACTCAGGTAAAACGACATTATCAGAGCGTATTTTATTTTACGGTGGACGTATTCATGAAATCCATGAAGTAAAAGGAAAAGATGGCGTCGGCGCCACAATGGACTCTATGGATCTTGAACGAGAAAAAGGGATCACCATCCAATCTGCAGCCACTCAGGTTCAATGGAAAGACCATACCATAAACTTAATCGATACTCCGGGGCACGTGGATTTCACGGTAGAGGTTGAAAGATCTCTCCGCGTACTTGATGGAGCTATCCTTGTACTTTGCGGAGTTTCTGGCGTTCAATCTCAATCTATTACGGTTGATAGACAAATGAAGCGTTACAATGTTCCTCGCTTAGCCTTCGTCAATAAATTAGACCGTCAAGGTGCGAACCCTTTCCGTGTTAAAGATGCTTTAGTCGAAAAACTTCGTTTAAATGCTTTTATGGCCAACATACCAATTGGTCTTGAAGATAAACACTCAGGTATTGTTGATCTCATCACCATGAAAGCCTACCAGAATGAAGGCGAAGACGGTGAAACCATCAAAGAAATTCCAATACCGGCTGATATGCTTGAACAAGCCAAAGAATATCGCCAAATTTTAATTGGTAAACTAGCCGATGTTGACGACGCGATTGCCGAAAAATTCTTAATGGAAGAAGAACCAACTGTTGATGAGATGCGCGCAGCCATGCGTAAGGGCGTAATTGCGCTTAAATTGGTTCCGGTATTCTGTGGGTCGGCTTATAAAAATAAAAATGTTCAGCATTTACTTGATGCCGTTAATTACTTCCTACCTTACCCGTCTGAAAAAATCGAACATGCTTTAGACTTAAGTAAAAATGAAGAAAAGTTTCCACTTGTAACAGATGATACCAAACCACTGGTTATGTTAGCGTTTAAATTACAAGAAACTCAATTTGGTCAGTTGACTTACATGCGCGTTTATCAGGGCACGGTAAGAAAAGGTGACTTTATTATTAATCAGTCTACAAAAAAATCATTAAAAGTGCCACGCCTTGTGCGAATGCACTCAGCTAAGATGGAAGATATCGAAGTTTCATACGCTGGGGATATCGTTGCTGTATTCGGCGTAGATTGTGCTTCGGGCGACACCTTCTGTGATGATAAAATTGAAGCCTCTATGCAATCAATGCACATTGCCGACGCCGTTATTTCTTTGGCAGTTGCACCGAAAACAAAAGAGGGCACTAATAATTTTACCAAAGCATTGCAGAAATTCAGAAAAGAAGACCCGACCTTCCGTGTTCATCGTGATGAAGAATCAAATGAAACTATTATTTCAGGAATGGGCGAACTTCATTTAGAAATTTATGTTGAGCGTATGAAGCGTGAATTCAACTGCGAAGTAACCGTGGGACAACCTCAGGTGGCTTACCGCGAAACTATCATGCAAGCTGCAGAATATGATTACACTCATAAAAAGCAAACTGGTGGTTCCGGTCAGTTTGCAAAAATTGTCGGTAATATTCAGCCCTTGGCTCCGCAAGAAGATGGCAAAACTTTCTTATTCCAAAACAAAGTTGTGGGTGGACGTATTCCTAAAGAATTCATACCGGCGGTTGAAGAAGGTTTTGAGGATCAATGTAAAAAAGGTCCATTGATCGGCTTCCCGATTGTGGGAGTTGAAGTGGCCTTAACCGACGGCTCTTACCATGATGTGGATTCTTCTTATATGGCCTTTAAAATTGCTGCCATGGCGGCAATGCGTGAAGTTTACCAAAAAGCCAAGCCAACAGTGCTTGAGCCGATCATGAAGCTTGAGACAACCGTGCCGGAAGAATACCAAGGCCCTGCAACCGGCCAGATCAATCAACGACGTGGAGTTATTACTGGTACCACTTCAATTGAAGGCAACTGTACTATTGAGGCGGAAGTGCCACTAACAGAAATGTTTGGTTACTCAACTGATCTGCGATCGGCGACTAAGGGTAAAGGCGAATTCTCTATGGAATTCTTAAAATACTCTCAGGCACCGCGTAATATTCAGGATACTCTAGCTAAGAAGTATGCTGAGAAGCGCGCGGCGGAACATAAGTAAGAGCTGAATATATTTTAGGTTTTCTATTGGCTTTTGACATAACCTAGCGAACCTAAAGTATTAAATCTTTTTGCAGCGCTAGTGCCATCAAACGAGGCGCTTGAAGTTCCAAAATATAATAAAGTGCTGACAACCTGATATACTGAAAAGCTTTTAGCCCCATGATAGCCGTAAAAATCTAAACCACAATAGCCGCTGACACTTTGTTTGACGTTTACAGTCCAGTTGCTCATTCCACAATAACTTGAGGCATTCATCGCGCTGGCCTCGGCAGATGTTACCGGCATAAGCTCAATAGTTCCGTTGGAGATATCAACCTCAGTGGCACCACTAACAGACGAAGACGCCCCAATGGTGGTAAAAAAACCTCCAGAATTTGTTAATATTCTTGTTTTACTCGACTCAACACATCCTGTGGCAGAAAAAAAACTTGTCTGCCACGATAGCGTACTACAAAGAACAGTAACTGATGTTTGATAAGACGTACTACTGCTCGAAAGGCACTGGGTTTGCCAGACTCCTTCGATTGCGGATTCAGGAGCGCCAACGCAATTATTGCCTTCCTGTTTTTTTTTGCAAGAAGTTATAAAAAGAAAAGGTATTATCAGTAGTGCGTATGTTTTCATGCTCATGGCACCATTACTCCGTCTCTGATTATTTGTTGGTCGCCGCAGGCACCATTGCCTTTGCCGATTACGGGGGTTGTTAAGTCTTGAAAACCTGCCTTGCGATAATAAATGTAAGAATTACCTAAATTTGTATATGAACCATGAAACTGCGAAAACTTGCCCTGAGCATCTGTTGTGGCTGATGCAGAATCAAACCCATAATGGGTTACGTAGTGCACCTCGACGCCTTGAATTGGATTCCCCATTTGATCAGCAACAGTACCAGATATGTAAAAATTACGACCACATTCATTGCACTTGGGACAACTTGCAAAGATTAATATCATTAATAAAACTCCTAACATTTTCATTGTCCACCACAGTGATCAACAGTAACTCCACACAGCTAAGGAGCAAGAGTAACATTTCGAGTTAAGGTTAAGCCTCCACATAATTGAGAGCCAGCCTCAGATTCTGAATAAGACTGACTAATTTGAGTCGCATAACCTGCTTTTACAAATTCTATAGCGGCGCCCTGTAAACCACCCATATTTGAATGCGATATCGAATAATCACCATTGCTATCTGTATAACCCAATATGTTTTCAGGCGTCGAGGAATCCGCATAATGCCATCGAATTTTTACATCAGTTATTGGATTACTTGATTGATCTATGACTTTTCCAGTTATTAAGAAATTTTTAGTACAACTCTCAAAGGGTTTGCATGAACTAACGGATAAAAGAAAAATTGAAAAAAATATATAACAAATATTGATCCTGTTTTTTATCAAAACTCTTAGCATAATGTCTCCTTAATTTCCGGCATATCGGCAAGCTGGTACT
>JBBTEQ010000071.1:0-10437 GCA_038042235.1 Bdellovibrionota bacterium
ACAGCAAATTCGGGATACTTAACCCGTCGTTTGGTTGATGTGGCTCAGGATGTTGTTGTTTCTGAAATTGATTGTGGAACTAAAAATGGTTTGGATATCGTTCCTGTATATGAAGCCGGCGAAATTATTCAAGGAATTGCGGATCGTATTTTAGGACGTACTCCTTTGCATGACATTATTGATCCAACAAACAACTCTGTTCTAGTTAGAGCAAATACCGAAATGGATGAAGCTCTAGTTAAAAAAATAGACGACTTAGGTATCGAAAAGGTAACGATTCGTTCTGCTTTAACTTGCGAAGCTAGTCGTGGAGTTTGTGTTAAATGTTATGGTCGTGATTTAGCGCGTGGAGCAACTGTTAACTTAGGTGAAACAGTTGGTATTATTGCAGCTCAATCTATCGGTGAGCCAGGTACTCAGTTAACGATGAGAACATTCCACTTAGGTGGAGCGGCGTCTCGTTCAGTTGAGCAATCAGTTCACACAACTCGTTATGAAGGTGTCATTAAACTTGTCAGCGTTCAGTCAGTTAAAAATCGTAATGGTAAACTGACAGTTATGAATCGTAATGGACAGGCTTTAGTTATTGATGAATCTGGACGTGAGCGTGAAAACTTTAAATTAGTTTATGGTGCGATTTTAAACTTTGTCGATGGCGAAAAAGTTACTAAAGGTGCAACCATTGCTGAGTGGGATCCGTACTCTAATCCGATCATCTCTGAAGTTTCAGCAAAAGCTCAGTTCCAGGATATCGTTGAAGGTGTGACGATGGTTGAACAAGTGGATGCTGTAACAGGCTTCACGACTAAAGTTATTGTTGAATCTAAGTCTTCTGATAATAAACCGACATTATTAATGTTGGGTGCTAATGATAAGTTATTAAACTTACCAGGCCGTGAAATTCCTGCGCGTTATATGATTCCAGTTGGAGCACAGCTTTTAGTAACAGATGGACAAGAAGTCTTTGCCGGTGATGTTGTTGCAAAAATGCATCGTGAAACTTCTAAAACAAAAGATATCACGGGCGGTTTGCCGCGTGTTGCGGAGCTCTTTGAAGCTCGTAAACCAAAAGAAGCGGCTATCATTTCTGAAATTGATGGCTACGTAACTTTCGGTAAAGACGTTAAAGGTAAACAACGTGTAATTGTAACGCCAGAGATAGGCGAACAACGTGAGTATTTGATTCCAAAAGGTAAACACGTCGCGGTTCGTGAAGGTGAGTTCGTTAGAGCCGGTGAGGCGCTGATGGACGGACCTACGAATCCACATGATATTTTGGCGGTACTTGGTCCGATTGCTTTGTCGGCTTACATGGTAAATGAAGTACAAGAAGTTTATCGTCTTCAGGGTGTTGGTATAAATGATAAACACGTTGAAGTAATCGTACGACAAATGTTACGTAAGGTTGAAGTCATTGATGGAGGCGATACGCGCTTCTTATCGGGTGAGCAAGCTGAGCGAACTACTTTTGATACAGAAAATGCAAGAGTGCTTAAAGAGGGTGGTCAAATTGCCACTTCTAAGGCCTTATTGCTTGGTATTACTAAGGTATCTTTAAGTACGGAAAGTTGGATTTCTGCGGCCTCATTCCAAGAGACCACAAAAGTATTAACTGAGGCGGCCATTAACTCTAAAACGGATCACTTACGTGGTCTAAAAGAGAATATTATTATGGGTCGTCTGATTCCGGCGGGAACAGGTCTAACGTCGTATAAACGTTGGAAAGTTGTTGTAACCGAAGATGAGGAAATGGAATCAGCAGCTTTGCCAATGGGTGGCTAACTGCTAATTTGTTGCTGAATAAACATACAGAGCTGTTTGTATAGAATAGTTCTGTATGATAAAAAACTTGACGATGACGAGCGTTATCGTTAGTTTGTCAAACTTAGTTAGATTTTGACTATGAAAAGGGGATTTTAAGTGCCTACAATTAACCAGCTGATCAAGAAAGAGCGCAGTGTTCAAAAGAACCAAACTAAATCGCCAGCTCTTGATAAATGTCCACAAAAACGTGGCGTCTGCACTCGTGTTTATACTACTACTCCTAAAAAACCGAATTCCGCATTAAGAAAAGTTGCAAAAGTTCGATTATCGAATGGTTTTGAAGTTATTTCTTATATTCCTGGTGTTGGTCACAATCTTCAGGAACATAGCGTTGTTATGATTCGTGGTGGTCGTGTGAAAGATTTACCAGGTGTTCGTTATCATATTATTCGCGGAACTCTTGATTTACAGGGTGTTAACGGGCGTTTAAGAAGTCGTTCTAAATACGGCGCAAAAAAACCTAAAAAATAATTATTAAGGATAAAATATGTCACGTCGTAGCCGCACATTTAAAAGAGAAATAATTCCAGATCCAGTTTTCAAAGATATCGTTATTGCAAAATTCATTAATAGAATTATGGAACGCGGTCAAAAGAGTACTGCACAAAAACTTTTTTATGGAGCTTTAGAAGAGCTTAATGGAAAAGTTCCTGGTGAAGAGTCTATAAATATTATGAAAAAAGCTTTAGAAAACGTAAAGCCTTCAATTGAAGTACGTTCTCGCCGCGTTGGTGGAGCAACTTATCAAGTTCCGGTTGATGTAAGACCAACACGTCGTATAGCTTTAGCTATGAGATGGTTAGTTGAGTATTCACGTGCTCGTGGAGAAAAAGATTTTGCAAAACGTTTAGCGGGCGAGTTGCTTGATGCTTATAATAACCGTGGCAACACGATTAAGAAAAAAGAAGATGTGCATAAAATGGCTGAGTCAAATAAGGCTTTTGCGCATTATAACTGGTAATTAAAAAAAATAAATGTCAGCAAACTCTGTTAATACTGAAGCTGATTTAAAGTTTACACGCAATATCGGCATCATGGCCCACATCGATGCCGGCAAAACAACGACAACAGAACGAATTCTTTTTTACACCGGTAAAAGTCATAAAATCGGCGAAGTCCATGATGGTGCCGCGACTATGGATTGGATGCCGCAAGAACAAGAGCGCGGGATTACTATTACCTCGGCTGCAACGACAGCTTTTTGGAAAAATTGTCGATTTAATATTATAGATACTCCTGGACATGTTGATTTCACAATCGAAGTTGAAAGATCATTGCGTGTTTTAGATGGTGCAATTGCCGTCTTTGATGCCGTTAATGGAGTTGAGCCCCAGTCTGAAACAGTATGGCGGCAGGCGAATAAATATAAAGTTCCACGAATTTGTTTTATCAATAAAATGGACAGAGTCGGTTCTGATTTTGAAATGAGCATTGAGACCATCAAAACTAAACTTGGTGCGAATCCTATTAAGTTACAAATTCCAATTGGCGCAGAAGATCAGTTTTTGGGTGTAGTCGATTTATTAACAAAAAAAGCTTATCTCTGGAAGAGTGGTACAGATCATAACTTCTCTGAAGTAGAAATACCAAATGATTTGAAAGATTTAGTTGAAAAAGAAAGCGCCGCGACTTTAGAAAGAATTTGTGAGCTCGATGATGCGCTCACAGAAAAATTTTTAAATGGGGAAGTGCCATCATTAGAGGAATTGAAAGCCGCTTTAAGAAAAGCAACTCTAGAGTTAAAAGCTTTTCCAGTATTCTGTGGAGCTGCTTTTAAAAATAAAGGTGTTCAGCAGATACTTGATGCGGTTATTGATTATTTACCTTCTCCATTAGATAAACCTGTTGTTGCAGGCATGAATCCAGTTAAACCGGATATCAGCATTGAATGTCATCCTAATTTTAGCGAACCTGCAGCCGCCATTGCGTTTAAGCTGGCTAATGATCCTTTTGCGGGCTCCTTAACCTATATACGTGTTTATTCGGGAACCTTGAAATTGGGTGAGCAGCTTTTTAATCCGCGTACCGAAAAAAAAGAACGCGTACAAAAAATTGTAAAAATGCATGCTAATGCGAGGGAAGAAGTGGCCCAGCTTAAAGCAGGTGATATTGGTGCTATCGTTGGTTTAAAATTTACTTCAACTGGAGATACTCTTTGTGATACTCAGCGCCTGGTTGTTTTTGAATCTATGGTTTTTCCAGAGCCGGTTATTTCGGTGGTGGTCGAAGCCAAGTCTTCTGCAGATCAAGAGAAGATGTTAGATGGCCTGCAAAGACTTGAAAAAGAAGATCCTTCTTGTCGTTTAAGAACCGATGTGGAAACAGGTCAGATATTACTTTCGGGTATGGGTGAGCTTCATCTGGATATCCTAGTAGACCGACTTATGCGAGAACACAAAGTTCAGGCCAATGTCGGGCGACCACAGGTGGCCTACCGCGAAACTATTGCCGAGAAAACCTCAGCTCAATACACTTTTGAGAAACAGCTGGGCTCTGAAGAAAAATTTGCTGGGGTCCATATTGATATTATACCTATGGCTCCTTCTGAGGGTGTTAAAATTACTTCACTCGTAGTAGCCAGTAAAGAAATTCAGCCTAATTGGATTAAGGCGTGCGAAAACGGCCTGAAAGAAGCTTCTGAGGTTGGGCCGATTGCCAGCTATTCGATGGTGGGTCTTAAAATAAACATCAAATCAATTACTGCAAAAGCTCAAATTACAGATGAAATTGCCTGTAAGGCGGCCGGCTCGCTGGCCTTCAGGGAGGCTATAAAAAAAGTAGACTCTGTGTTGTTAGAGCCAATCTTCAAAGTCGAAGTTACCTGTCCTGATGAATTTATAGGCAATATTGTTGGGGACTTAAATTCTCGCCGAGGAAAAGTTTTAAACATGACCGCAAAACCTATGCAAGGACAGGTTGTGCTGGCAGAGGTGCCTCTTGCGCAATTATTTGGCTATGCTACAGATGTTCGAAGTTTATCCCAAGGGCGGGCCTTTTTCAGTATGGAGTTTTTAGAATATGCTCCAGTGCCCCCTAAAGTCAGAGTTGAGATCCTGCATAAGTTAGGTCGTTAATCATTAGTTAAACACAGCCATCTAGACCCCTGAATAAGGGCTTAGAAAATTCTTAAATAACAGTCTTGACTTTGGCTCTGGATTCTAACATATTCTCCTTTCTTGTTAACGCTACGGAAACCTCCATATTCAAAGCAGTCATGCTCTGTGGGTAAAGGTTTTGGCGGGCAGAACATAGTAAAAGCTAGGAAAAGAGCGTTATGCAAAGTCAAAAAATACGTATCAGGCTAAAGGCCTTTGATCATAAATTACTTGATCAATCGACTAAAGAAATCGTTGAAACTGCGAGACGTACTGGCGCAAAAGTAGCTGGTCCGGTTCCTCTTCCAACTCGAATTAATCGTTTTACTGTGCTTAGGTCTCCGCACGTGGATAAAAAATCCCGTGAACAATTTGAGATCCGCACTCACAAAAGAATGCTCGATATATTAGAGCCAACCCAACAGACAATTGATCAGTTGATGAAACTTGATCTTTCTGCCGGCGTTGACGTTGAAATTAAACTTTCTGCTAAAAAATAAGAAGGAGTAAAAAATGAGCGAAACACAAAACTCAGAAACTCAAGCTCCTTCATCTGAAGGAATCAAACTTAACGGTTTGTTTGCTTTTAAAGAAGGTATGGCGACAGTTTATAACGAAAAGGGCGAAGCTATTCCAGTTACCGTTTTGCGTTATGAAACTTGGAAGGTTTCACAAATTAAGACTCAAGACAAAGACGGGTACACAGCAGTTCAATTAGCTTCTGTTCCTAAAAAATCTAAAAATGCATCTACAGCTGAAACTACTCATCTTAAAGCAGCCGGTTTTGAATCTGGGGCAAAATATGTAAAAGAATTGCGCTCAACAGATTTACCGGATGGTTTAAAGTTGGGTGATTCTTTATCTATTGATACTTTAGCTAAAGGTGATGTTGTTAAAATCACATCAACTTCAAAAGGTCATGGATTTCAAGGATCTGTTCGTCGCTGGAATTTTGCCGGTGGACCTGCTACGCATGGTTCTAAGTTTCATAGAAGACCTGGATCTTCAGGTAATAGAACATGGCCAGGCCGAGTTATGCCGGGTAAAAAGTTTCCTGGTCACTGGGGAGACGAAACTATCACAGTTAAAAATGTTGTTGTAGTTGACGTTATAGCGAGCGAAGGAGTTGTTTTGGTTAAGGGACCAGTTCCCGGCAGCAAAAACACACTTGTTAAGCTGGTGAAGGGGTAATTATGGCTACAGTTAATGTTACAAATTGGAAAAAAGAAAAAGTTGGTTCTGTTGATTTAGCTTCGGATGTATTCGAAGTTGAAGTTAGAAATGATGTTTTACATTCTGTTGTAAGATGGCAACTAGCTTCTCGCCGTCAAGGTACTCACATGACTAAAACTAAAGGTTTTGTTAGCGGTGGTGGTAAAAAGCCATTTAAACAAAAAGGAACTGGTAACGCCCGTCAGGGTTCTACTCGTTCTCCGTTAATGCCAGGCGGAGGTACTATGTTTGGACCAGTACCTCGTAATTACGCTTATGTTTTACCTAAGAAAATGAGAAAAATCGGTCTATCAATGGCGCTTTCTCATTTATTTAAAGAAGGTAAAATATTTGTTGTCGACAGCATGGCCTCTGAGGGCAAAACAACTGAGTTAAATAAAAGATTAAAAACTTTCGGTGTGAAAAAAGCGGTATTAGTTGATGATGTTTCAGACGAAAGATTTTTGTTAGCAGCTCGCAATCTGCAAAATTTCAAATACTTCCCTGTTGCGGGTTTGAATGTATTTGATTTATTAAAATTTGATGCGGCTGTTATCACTAAAAACTCTATTAACAAAATTATCGAGCGCTGTTCTGTACAAGACAAGCAAAGCTCGTCTGAGAAATAGGTTGGAGAAATAAGATGATACAAATAATAAAATCTCCATTGATTACGGAAAAAAACACTAGCATGTCTGAATCAGGCGTGTATGTTTTTGAAGTTCATGTTGAGGCTACCAAGCCACAAATTAAAAAAGCTGTGGAAACAGGTTTTTCAGTTAAAGTTGACAGCGTTAGAACTTCTAATTGCCGTAACGATATGAAGTACAATAAATTTGGTCTTTCTAAGATTCGCAGATGGAAAAAAGCTTACATTAAGCTTTCCCCTGGCCAAAAAATATCTTTGTTTGAGGGAGCTTAATCATGGGTTTGAAAATATGGAGTCCAAGATCACATGCTAGCCGAGGAAGAATCGGATTCGATTTCGCTGAGATAACTAAAACTACTCCTGAGAAATCTTTGACAGTTCCTCTTAAAAAGAAATCAGCTCGTAATAATCACGGTCAGATCACAATCAGACATCAAGGCGGAGCTCATAAAAGACGCTATCGCTTAGTTGATTTTAAACGTACAAAACTTGAAGTTCCGGCAGTTGTTGCGGCAATTGAATATGATCCAAATCGCACATGTCGTATCGCATTGATTCACTATAAAGATGGAGAAAAGGCTTATATTTTGGCTCCGATCGGGCTCAATGTTGGTGATAGCGTTGTATCAAGTAATCAAGCCGATATTAAACCGGGTAATTGTTTAGCTTTATCTGCAATGCCTGTTGGTACGATTATCCACAACGTGGAAATGCGACCAGGAAAAGGCGGACAAATTTGTCGTGGTGCTGGAGCCTCTGCTACTTTAGCTGGTAAAGGTGATGTGTACTGTCAGGTTCGTCTTCCATCAGGTGAGTTGAAGCAGATACTTTCAACTTGTAAGGCATCAATCGGTCAGGTTGGAAATACAGATAATGAAAATATTAAATTGAGTAAGGCGGGGGCTTCTCGTTGGAGAGGTATTCGTCCTAGCGTTCGTGGTATGCACATGAATCCAGTTGACCATCCACTCGGTGGTGGTGAGGGTGTGGGTAAAGGACATCACCCGGTGACTCCTTGGGGCAAACCATGTAAAGGCTTTAAAACTCGTCATAACAAGAGAACAAACTCTTCAATTATTAAACGTCGTAAATAGGAGATAGTGTGGCACGCTCGATTAAAAAAGGACCATTTGTTGATTTGCACTTAACTAAAAAAATAGATAATGCGATTCAAAAAAATGACAAAAAAGTAATTAAGACATGGTCACGCCGGTCTACTATTTTTCCAGAATGCATTGGCTTGACTTTTGCGGTGCACAATGGAAGAAAGTTTGTACCTGTTTACATAACTGAAAACATGGTTGGGCATAAGTTGGGCGAATTTGCTCCAACTCGTACTTTCCAGGGTCATGCTGAGAAAAAAGCAGCTCCTGCGGCACCTGCTGCAGCGAAGAAATAGTGGTGGTAGATAATGGAATCTAAGGCATCTTTAAAATTTACAATGGTAGGAGCTCAAAAGGCCCGCCTCGTTGTTGATACAGTTCGTGGAAAATCGGTTGATGAAGCATTGAAAACATTAACTTACATGAATAAAAAAACAGCGTTGCTTGTTAAAAAATTAATTGAATCAGCAGTAGCAAATGCTGAACAGAAAAAGACTATGAACATGGATAAGCTTGTTGTTAAGTCTATCACTGTTGATCAGGGGCCGGTTTTAAAGCGATTCAGACCTCGCGCACAGGGTCGTGCTTTTGGTGTTCGTAAAAAATTGAGTCATATCAATGTTGTCATTGGGGAGAGTAAATAGTGGGACAAAAGGTTCATCCAATTGGTTTACGTGTAGGCGTTATTAGAACTTGGGATTCTCGTTGGTACGCTAAAGGGAAAAACTACTATGATAATTTACATGAAGACATCAAATTAAGAAAATATTTAAAGGCTAAACTTAAACATGCCGGCGTTTCTAAAATTGAATTAGAACGTGCAGGAAATAAAGTTAAAGTTATTATTCATACAGCTCGTCCAGGTGTTGTTATCGGTAAAAAAGGCACTGGAATTGATACATTAAAAGCTGAAGTTCAAGGTTTAACAACTAACGAAGTTTTCTTAAGCATTCAAGAAGTTAGAAAACCAGATACTGATGCACAATTAGTTGCTGAAAGTATCGCAATGCAATTAGAAAAACGTATTTCTTGGAGACGAGCTCTAAAAAAAGCTATCGCTGCGGCTGTTAAAGCAGGGGTTAGAGGTATTAAGGTTCGTGTTTCTGGTCGTTTAGATGGAGCTGAGATTGCTCGTTCTGAATGGTACAATGAAAAATCAGTACCTTTACATACTTTAAGAGCTGACATTGATTACGGAACTGCTGAGGCCTTAACAGCTTATGGCATTATCGGAATGAAAGTATGGATCTACAAAGGTGATATCCTTTCTGCTCGAGAGGTTCAAGTTCAGGAGGCCGGCCGTGCTAAGTCCTAAACGTGTTAAATGGAGAAAACAATTTATTGGTCGCGCGAGAGGCTTAGCTTACCGCGGATCTAATTTAGATTTCGGAGATTTTGGTTTACAAGCTTCTGAAGAAGGTCGTTTGACCGCAAGACAATTAGAAGCTGGCCGTATTGCAATCTCTAGAACTATTAAGCGTGGTGGTAAGATGTGGTGCCGAGTGTATCCAGATCTTCCAGTAACAAAAAAACCAGCTGAAACTCGTATGGGTAGTGGTAAAGGTAATCCAGAGTTCTGGGTTGCAAGAGTACTTCCTGGAAGAGTTTTATTTGAACTGAATGGTGTTACAAAAGAGCAGGCTAAAGAGGCCTTTCTTCGTGCGTCTCACAAACTTCCTTTTAAAACTAAATTTTTGGAAAGGGTTTAACTTATGAAACTTTCTGTTAAATTTGCTGATATTGAAAACAAATCAGTGACTGAACTTATTAAACAAAAAAATGAACTTTCTACTAAATTATTCGATATGAAGATGAAAAACTCATTAGGGCAGTTATCAAGTCCTCATCAAGTAAGAAATGTTCGTCGAAATATTGCTCGTATCAATACAGCTCTCGTAAGAAAGGCAGCCAGGTAGTTATGGCAGATAAAAAAGTAAAAACTAAAACAACATCTCAAACTTTAGCACCTCGTGGCCGTCGCGTTGAAGTGCAGGGCGAAGTTGTTGCAAATAAAATGCAAAAAACAATTTCCGTTCTTGTTTACAGAACTATTAAACATGAGAAGTACGGAAAATATGTTAAAAAATCTTCTATTATTAAAGCTCATGATGAAAAACAAGAAGCTAAAGTTGGAGACACAGTTGTTATTTATGAAACACGTCCACTTAGTAAAACTAAGCGTTGGGCATTAGCTAACGTTGTGAATACAACAAAATAAGGCAGCATATATGATTCAAATGCAAACTCGATTAAATGTAGCAGATAACTCAGGAGCCAAAGAGGTCATGTGTATTAAAGTACTTGGCGGCTCTAAAAGAAGATTTGCATCTATTGGTGATGTTATAGTCGTGTCTATAAAAGATGCTATTCCAAATGCAAAAGTAAAAAAAGGTGATGTGGCTAAGGCTGTTGTTGTGCGTACAATTCACAAACTGCGCCGTCCGGATGGAAGCTATATTCGTTTCGATGATAATTCTGCAGTATTAATTAACGCGGCAAAAGAACCAGTTGGCACTCGTATATTTGGTCCTGTTGCAAGAGAGTTAAGAGCAAA
>JBBTEQ010000072.1:0-11459 GCA_038042235.1 Bdellovibrionota bacterium
TCTGCTTAATTTTTGTCAGAACAAATTTACCTAAAAATGAACCGCTATAAGCTAACGCCATCAACGTCGGAATATAAAACAAGTGCGACCAATCAAAATAATTATTATAAAGATAAATGCTAGCTCTTAATAAATCTCCACCTAGATCTATACTGGCCGACAAAATGACAAAACTGTTTTTTTCAATTTGTAAACTTGTAAGGGCTATCCCCCTTAAGGCACCCCCGGTTCCCAAAAGCCCCGTTATAAATCCTGAAATACCAAGAGTCATTCTAGCATTTTTAAAGAACATAATTTGCGTGGCTTTTAGTTTAAAGAAAAAAATAATAGCCAGAATTATTAAAAAAAATCCAAGAAAAACCTTCAAAATATCAAAAGAAACATATTTATTTAGCAGCGCGCCGAGACCGGTCAATACAACGGAAGGAACAACTAACTTTAGAAACAAGGCCCTGTCAAAATAATTTCTAAATAAAAATAACTTTGAGATATTTCCAAAAATATGTAAAAGCGCTGTCAATGCCAGAATAAAATTATATTTTTCAAATAAAAGTCCTATAGGAACAAAAAAGGTGGATGAACCAAAACCGCTAATTGTTCCTAAAAATTCAGAGACAAACGCAGTCAGGGCTATCAAAATGTCATGCCAGTACATCATATAGTAGGTAGACAAAGGTTTGAGCCAAGTCTAGTACTATTTTAAGCCTGATATATGACACCCATCATGTTTGTTTAGGGTCTACATATATTATATTGAATATAACAAATAGCTAAGAAAGTGAATTTTATGAAAAATAATTTAGTGATATTGTGTCTTTTATCAGCTTTAGCTGTTCTTAATTCATGCACCACAGCAAAAAAACCTGAAGTAGATGCAATGGATAGAGAAATTAAATATCAAACGCCCGCCGATACGCCGGACCAGATCATGGAGCGCGCGGCTTATGCTTTTTCTAATGCACAGGGTTTAACGGCCGAACAGAAAACGAAGTTGCGATCCATATACACACGCGTATATGCGGAATCGATGCAGATTAGGCGCGATATTGGGCAAAGCAAATCACTGCTTTTTATGACTTTGGCTAAAGTAGATTATAAGGAATCAGAAATTACTAATTTAAAAGATAAAATAGTAAAACTTGATATGCGTCGCCTCGATATTATGTTCAAAGCCCTAGATGATGTTCGAAGCATAGTGGGCAAAGGTATAGAGGCTGAAAAAATTTACAAGCACTTTCAAGATTTCGAAATAAAAAATATTCGGGTGCGGGATCAATTATAAAGTTACTAATCTAACTAATATACTATTCAGCAGGCCTGAACATAGGAGTTAATAATGAATAAAAAATGTTGTCGCGTCGTTTTAACAGGAGGGCCAGGGGGTGGAAAAACAACAGCTGCGGATTTATATCGCAGGGAAATTGGCGATGAAGTCGTCATTGTTCCTGAGGCGGCGACACTGCTGTATTTGGGTGGATTTCCACGCGCGGGAGAAAATGGCGTTCGATGTGCAACCCAACGTGCGATCTATCATGTTCAGAAAAATCTTGAGGATGCACAATCAGCTCATTATCAAAGTCGTGTGCTTCTTTGTGATCGAGGCACGGTGGATGGAGCCGTTTACTGGCCTGGCGAACCTGAAGAGTTTTTTGAGCATTTAGGCACAAGCCTCGATAAAGAGCTTTCACGCTATGACGCCGTCATCTTTTTTGAAACTGCTGCAGTAGGAGGAGTTTCAATTGAAGGCGGCAACCCAACCCGCGTTGAATCGTTAAATGAGGCTCTTCTGCTTGATCAAAAGCTTAAAAGTTTATGGTCGCGCCACCCTCATTTTGTGTTTGTGCCCCATAACAAATCATTTATTAAGAAAGTAAATTCCGGGCTTAGTGAGCTGGCCAAAATAGTATCAGGAAGGTTGCACAATGAAAATCGCATTCTTTGATACTCATGAATTTGAAAAATCTGTTTTTCAGAAGGCATGCAAAAATACTCCGCACGAGATTGCTTTTTTTGAAACAAGATTAACAGAGCAAACGTCCAATTTGGCTTCTGGTTATAATTGTGTGTGCGCGTTTGTAAATGACCGCTTGGATAAGAAAACCTTGCAAGCCCTCGCAACCGGTGGAACTCAGCTCATTGCGCTTAGATCCGCTGGATTCAATCATGTGGACTTGGCTTCAGCACAATCACTGGGACTTCGAGTTGTAAGAGTTCCAGAGTATTCCCCTCATGCGGTGGCCGAGCACGCTGTAGCTCTCATGCTTTCACTCAATAGAAAGATACATCGCTCTTACAATCGCGTCAGAGAAGGAAATTTTTCTTTGGATGGCCTCGTCGGCTTTGATCTGAATAAGAAGACCGTGGGAGTTGTCGGCACAGGGCGAATTGGATTTGTTCTCTCAAAAATATTAAGTGGATTTGGTTGCAAAGTAATTGCCCACGATCTTGTGCAAAATCCTAAACTTATCGAGATGGGTGTGCAGTATGTTACTCTTGATAAGTTGCTGCAAAAATCTGACATCATTTCTTTGCATGTGCCGCTGACTTCTCAGACACGTTATTTACTAGATGAGAAAGCACTTGCGCTAACAAAACCCGGTATCATGCTCATCAATACAGGTCGGGGAGCTCTCATCGATACGCGTGCTCTGATAAAATTTTTAAAATCAGGGCATATTGGGTTCGCAGGGCTAGATGTTTATGAAGAGGAGGAAGGTCTTTTCTTTGAGGATTTATCCGAACAGATTCTACAAGACGATAAGTTAGCGCGCTTATTAACTTTTCCTAATGTGTTGCTGACGTCCCATCAAGCTTTTCTGACGGAGGAGGCATTAGAAAAAATTGCTCAAGTGACGTTACATAATATTTCAGAATTTGAAAATGGGAACAAGCTTGAAAATGAAGTTTTTACAGAAAAGTATTCTGAAAAGCGAAACTATAGTGAGCTAAATAAAAAAAAGGAGGGTTTATGGAAGGTATCTACAGTAAAAATCTAATTTGTATAAAAAGTGGCTCCACGATGGGGGAGGCTAAGGATATGATGCGTGAAAAACGTATACGTCATCTTCCCGTTATTGATAGTCAAGGGCGCATTAATTCAATGCTCTCCTCCCATGATATGACGGATGTTCCCAAGTTTCGAGATTTACCGGTTGAACTGTTTGCCTCATTTCCGGTTAGGACTGTTAAACCGGATACGCCACTCTCATTAGTTGCACTTACGATGCTTGAAGAAAAAATTTCTTCTTTGATAGTAGTAGAAAATAATGAGGCCATTGGAATTATCACTTCAGATGATTTACTTTTTCAATTTTCACTTATTTTAAAAGATAAGGAGAAAAGTGGCGGCAGTTATAACTGGGCTAATGTCGCAACTACGGCGGGCGAATTTTTTAGAAAGCTAGCGGATATAGGTATTTAAAATCAGAACGAAAAAGATTAGGGAGATTAATATGTTACAGCAAAAATTTAAAACTATTATTGTAGGAGTCGATTTTTCAGATTACTCGCAGCTTGTAGTCAAGCAAGCTCGTCTGCTCTGTAAACTTTGGAAAACTAATCTTGTACTGGTACACGTGATTCATGATTCGATTGATTATTCACCGTCTCTTTATTTAAGTTTTCCGAATCAATTGACATTAGAAAATTATGAGGCGTTAGTTCGTAAAACCTATAAAGTGGCAGCTAAGTCTGAAAGTGTGATGGCTGTTCGGGGTGTTGTCTCGGATCAACTCTTGATGGTGGCGGCTCAAAATCCGCAGCCACTCATTGTGGCAGGATATAAAGGCTCCAGTAAGATAGCGGAATTTTTCTTCGGAAGCACCGCGCAGACCTTGGTCTTGAGGTCAAAGTATCCTGTTTGGATTCAACGTGGTTCGAAGGTGGTTAGTCCGGCGAAAGTTCTGATCCCACACGATCTGTCGCTGGAGGCCAATCACTCAATTGATATTCTAAAAAATTTATCTTTAACGACACCATTATCTTATGAAGTATTTTTTGTCAGAGAAACACCCTTCCCGGTTTTAGACTTTGAACTCTATGCTGAAATGGAAAGACGATTGCTTGATCAAAATGCTGCCAAAATGAGACATCTTCTGAAAGAATACCCTAAGGTCGCTGTTGTGACTTCTAAAGGCGAGGTAACTAGTAAGGTTGCCAAAAGGGCCAAAAAGTTTGACCTGTTGATAATGGCTCACAATAATCCAGCAGGCTTATTTTCAAAAAGCCAAACCGTAGAATTACTTAAAAAAGTTAAAACGCCTGTTCTTGTTGTACACTAAGGGAAAAAGCTGTAAAAAAATGTAATGACCCTTAAAATTTTGTCCTACAACATTCATAAGGGATATGATTGGAATAACAAGAATTACTTTTTGAATGAAATTAAAGAATTAATCAAAGATGTAGATGCTGATTTGGTTTTTTTGCAAGAAGTTGTGGGTCAAAGTAACAAATACCGAAAATATGGTCAGCTTGATGTGCAATTTGAATTCTTGGCAGATTCTTTGTGGTCTCAGTTCGCCTATGCAAAAAATGCTGTGTATGATGGCGGTCATCACGGTAATATGATTTTGAGTAAATATCCGGTTACAAATTGGGAGAACCTAGACATCAGTACGAATTTCATTGAGAAGCGCGGACTTCTGATTGTACAGATTGAAATCCCAAATTTAAACAATAAAAAAATTTTTGCGGCCACCCTACATTTGGATGTCTTTCATCGGGGCCGCAAACAACAATATCAAATGATTAAAAATAAAATCCTATCGCTTAACCTAAACGATCAAACGCCATTGATTATTGCTGGGGATTTTAATGATTGGAATAAAAAGGCGGCTGAGGTTTTAAACAAGGAATTAGGAATGGAAGAGGTTTATCAAAAAAAACATAAAACCTTTGCAAAAACATTCCCAGCCGGTTACCCATTTTTGTGTTTAGATCGTGTGTACGTCAAAAATTGTAAAGTACTTGATGCTAGTATATGGCACAACTCAAGTCAGCGTCATTTTTCAGACCATTTGCCGCTTTTTTGCGAGGTCGAAATTGCGGAATAATTTGTTTCAAGTAAGCTTAAATAATGAGGTTAAATTTTTTGAAGAGGGTGAAGCTTATTATAAACACTTCTTGAAAATGATAGCTGACGCTAAGGGAGTAATTCATCTTCAGACCTATATTTTTGAAATGGATAATTTTGGAACTGAAGTCAAGAATGAACTTATTCGTGCATCTTTAAGAGGGGTTAAGGTCTATCTACTTGTTGATGCGGTCGGATCCAAAAAACTTAGAGAAGGGGTTATTAGCGAATTTCAGAGTGCCGGTGTATTTTTTTGCCTATTTAATGAAATTAGTATTAGGAATTGGGTAGGGAATTGGGCCGTGCGTTGGGGGCGGCGCCTACACCATAAGATTTTACTAGTTGATAGCGTAGCGCTAGTAGGTGGAATAAATGTGATATCAGCGTCATTTGGACATAAAAACGTTGAACCATATTTAGATTTTGCAGTGCACATAGATGGTTCTGTTATAAAGGACTTATCTAAATATTGTGAAACGACGTTTCGACGTAACTACGTAAAACCTATAGTCTTTGGTTTTCACCCTTTTCATTCAAAACCTAATAGTCATTCCGGCATGAGTTTAAAAATTTCTATTAACGACTGGATTTTGCGACGTTGGCAAATCACTCAACAGTATTCGCATTTAGTTAGGTCTGCAAAATCGGATATTGTGATTATAAACTCTTATTTTTTTCCTCGTAAAAAGTTTATGAAACAATTAATAGCAGCCGCCCATAGGGGCGTAAGGGTTAGGCTCATATTGCCTAAATATTCTGATTGGCCAAGTTATGTTTTGGCCACACAATATCTCTATTCCTATTTTCTTAAAAATGGTGTCGAGATCTATCAGTGGAAAAAATCCATATTACATGGAAAGCTTGCGACAGTCGATAACAGCTCTGCAACTATAGGTTCGTTTAATTTGAATTACACTAGCTATCAGCAAAATTTAGAAATGAATGTAGACCTATTTTCAAGCGAGTTTACGCAAAATTTAAATAGAAAAATCGACACTTGGATAGTGGAATCATGTGAAAAAATTGACAAAAAGAAAATCACTAAAAAAACTACATTTAAAACATACTTAGCACAAATTTTCTTTTATACAATTTTGTCTTTAGTGGCTAATTTTTCTGTTGCTGTTACCGTGAGAGGTTTAAAATCTGAATAGTTAGAATACTTTCCTTTTCTTAAAAATATATGACGCGGATCATATTTAGCAGATTGTATTTATCATAAACTTCATTGTAGACTTAAATTAAATATTAAGGAGACTTTATGAAGCTATTTGTAATGGTTATTCTAGTTACTGGAACTGCACTTGCTGAAGTAAGACCACTCATGCAGGAGTTTTATGTTTTAACCAACAAACTACATCCTTATCTTACAAATAAAACTGATTTTATGGACGAAAAAAATGAAAAAGCTATTTCTACAGTCTTAACTGGTTTTGTTGAAAACACAAAAATTTTGAAAAAAGATAAAATGGCACAAAATGATGATATGAAATTTCGTGCACAGTTGCTTGCCGAAGGTCTTGATGAAGCTGAAAAATCGTTTAAAACCGGTTTTAAAGACTACAGTTTTTGGGCCTTAAAGGCCTCGCTCAATAACTGTTTTAGTTGTCATACTCAAAAAAGCTTAGTTGGCACAAATTACAATTTTGATAAAAACAGTAAGCATAATACATACCAAAAGGCTGAATTCTTTTTTATAGTTCGAAACTACGAAAAATCTATTCCTTTATTCGAGGAAATTTTAATTCATTATCCTAAAAATAAAGTGTCAGTTGAAGATCTTGAAAGTTCAGCACAAAAACTATTGTTTTACTCAGTAAGAGTTTTACGTGATGACTTAAAAACAATTAAAGCTTTTGAAAAAATACTCAAAAATCAGAATTTGCCGTCAAGTTTAAGAAATGACTTTCTGGCCTGGAAAAAATATCTCAATATTAAAAAATACAGAATCGAAGATGAAGTAAAAATTTCGAATGCCAAAGATCTTGAAATATTTATGGCAGCAAGAGAGCAGATTGCCGAGCAATATACTTATATGAATCAGCGCGCCATTGTTGATTTGGACACGACTTATTTTTTGTATCAGCTTTTAGAAAAATCAACAGACCAGGATCTTAAGCCATCTACCCTTTATTGGCTGGCCTCAATTGAAGAAAAATATCGTTTGGATATGTTTGACGTTGCTGCAGAAAATTATTTAAGAGAGTGTATCGAGAAGTATTCCATCAACAAGGTAGCTAAAAAATGCTTTAGCCTATATAAGGAAATCAAAATTGCATCCTTTACTGGATCGCGAGGTACCGATATGCCCAAGTCTGTCACAGACCAACTCAAAAAGTACGAGACACTCGTTAATAAAAAGTAGAGGGCGCAAGGCCCTCTAGCTCAGTAGTAATTATTTTTTTACAACTTTTGTATTGTTAACTGGCCAGAAAAATTCAATCGCATTTACCGGTACCATTAACTGAATCCTGGCTCCGTTAGTAGCTAAAAGTTTCGGTGTTTTAGTCAAAACACCATTTCTCTTAAGGTGATAAATTAAGTCTTTGCTCTGAACGATGACTGTTGATTCAGATGCTGAGTGTAAAACCGTACCCTTCAAAGTCAAATAAGTTTCATTTAATGACATTTCGTCCAGCTCTGCTCTTGGTGTAACTGATGCAATATTGCGCGAAACAACTTGCTTAAAATTCCAAGAATAATTTATTGATGATTTTGGTATCGCAATACTGATTTGTTCACCTATACCAACTTGTTTTAGCGCACTCAATTGTTCTTGGCTAAGCGATGATTTTTTCAACTGATAAACTGTATAACCGCTTTGAATTAAATAATATTCGGCCGAAAATGATAGTGCTAAAACCCCTGTCAGTTGGACTTTCCCAGCATTTTCAAGTTTATTAGTATCCAACTCATTCTTGTTAAGCTCATTAATATTTTCTGGCTGTTTGGTCGATTCCCAAAAACCCACCGGCCAGACATATTCAATTTTTTCTTGCGGAATGTTAAATGCAAGGTGTTGATTATTTATAACCCCTTTCTCTAGCTTTAGACTTAAGTCTGGCGCCAGGCCATTCCTGGTTATTTTATAAAAAAACTTATCTGTTTGAACTACAAAATAATCCTCGGTGAGTGTTGCTAATGATCTTCCTTGCAGAGGTAATACATTTGATTTTGTATCTGCAAACATACTCTGTGGTAGACCTAACATAACTGCGTAGATGCTTGATATAACGATTAAGTATTTCATATAATCTCCTTTGTTCATATATTAATTGTGTAAGTTATTTTTATATTTGCACATCGTCCCAGGGGGTAGAATCCGCTACAGTGGATCAATTTGAGACAAATAGTATTTATTTTTATAGTGAAATCATTAAATTGTTGATAAACTAGGCTATGTCTAACTTGGTCATCAAAGATCTAGGTCATACCGGTATCTGCATTAAATCTAAAGATACAATAGTGGAGTATCAAAACTCTGCTTGTGAAAAAATTTGTGGCAACCAAATAGGTAAAAAATGTGAAAAAGGCTGTGTTTTGAAAATAAATGCCAATGAATCTGATCAAGTTTTTAAGACTGGATTCAAATTGTTCAGAAACATACCTGTTGATGCCAATAACGTGGATAGCGTTATTTTCAATGATGGTGAAAAAGTAATTACCTTACTGGTAAACAATCAGGAAAATATCCAGCAGCAACTGAATCTCATTAAAAAATATAAACTCTCAGCTGCTGAACTTAATATTATTAAAAAATTTCTTGAAGGCACAACTAATGCTGAAATAGCTAAAGAATTATTCATAAGCAAAGCTACGCTTAGAACTCACCTGAATAATATTTATAAAAAAATACCTTCAGAATTAAAAAATGACATTTTATCCAGTCATTTCGGAAAAAATACTAAATTAAAAAAAAATGATTAAATTTTATTTTTTTTAAATTGAGCTCTAAATTTATCAAGAAATTCTTTCCAATCAGAACTTCGCTCTTTTCTTGCTAGTAGTTCGCCATTAGCCGATAATAAATACAGGCTTGTAGAATGCGTAAAATCACCATTACCCAGCTCTTTATAACTAAAACCCAGAATTGCAGCCATTTCACGTGCCTGATCTTTATCGGAAGTTAAAAGAACCCAACGTTTATCAAGGTTCATTTTTTCATAAAACTTTTGTAAGGCTTGAGGTGTGTCATGAGCCGGATCTATTGAAAAAGTATAGTAATTAATTTTCTTTTTCTCTTTTTTTGTTAATAACTTATCAAAGGATTTTATATCCGACACCATCAGCGGACAGGCGCCTGGGCAGCTGGTAAATGTCATGGTAACGACTGCAGGATTTCCTGCCAGATCTTTTAAATTTAATGATTTACCCTTCTCCGTATTCCAAATTTGATCGATTTGGTAAATTGATTCGGAGCTTATCTTTGGTTTTTCTTCAGATTTAGAAATTTCAGGCAAAACTAACAAGATTAAGAATAAGTACTTCATTTTGTGCCCTCTTTAGTTATATCACTGGCGCATCTGAACCCCAGATTTCGCATACAGTAATCACCTCGCAGGCCACTGCGAAAGCCGTATCTCATAAATGTGGCATAAGATTCTGAATCCAAAGAACTCACCGATCCACCGCCGCAAAAAAAACCATCAGTACGATCACCTTTAGATCTTGAATCAGAGGAAATCATAACTGAGCTGAAATCCTCAACCCATTCCCAAATTAAGCCATGCATATCATGTACGCCAAATTTATTTGGCGGCTGTACTCCAATCTTCTGAGAAGACTGATCGCCGGTTTTAGAGTACCAGCTGAGTAACTGCTTTAAAATTTCCGGATTTGTGGAATCAGAGGCATACTCCCATTCAGCTATTGTGGGAAGTCTTTTACCTATGGATTGGCAATATTTTTTAGCAACAAACCATGAAACATAGGTCACCGGCTTCTGGCCTTCTTCTTTAAGCAGTTCTTCTGATAATGTTTCGGATTTCCAATCTTCTAGGTAGCGCTTGTCCACATAAAGGGAAAGAACATTTTTTTTCTGAAACTTTTTGTTTTTAACAAGAAATTTGTTGAATTCAGCAAGGCTCACTGGAAATTTGTCGATGTAAAACGGTAAAATATTGATGTCTTGATCATTTAACTCTTTAAAAAAAGGTTTGAATTTTCCCTTGGGTATCAAAATCTGATTTTCATTAATTGAATCAGCCCAAGTTATATTTATAAAAATAAAGAAACTTAGGCTGATAATGAATTGCATAATTATTTGTTTTTTCGAACTGCTTTGACTTCAGAGGTTGTAACTTCATCAGAATTATTTCCCCAAGAGTTGCGAATAAAAGAAAGTACATTTGCTACATCCTCATCATCAAGGCCCAATGCCGGCATAACCCCATTGTACTCTGACCCATTAACAACGACTTTGCCTTCCAAACCATTAATTATGTTCCCGATAGCGCGTTTTTTATCAGCCATTAAGTAATCAGATTTAGCAAGAGGAGGAAATGCTCCTTTTAAGCCCATCCCATCGGCTTGATGGCATGCCGCACAGTTTTGCTCATAAACCATTTTTCCGGCAGAGATACGCTCTTTTAGATTACTAGCAAAAAGTTTCTCTATGTTTTTTGAAGTCGGCATAGTTAAAGTGGCATTCCCTTCGGGTAAGTAGACCGTGTCTGACTGCTTGCCGGTATAAATCATTGGATCTTTTTCGCCATCAACTTTTAACAAACCTAAGGCGCCCTTATTAAAGGTTCGAAAGATGGCATGATCCACTAAAATATAAGTAGAAGGAATATCAACCTTAAACTCAACAATCGCTGAGCCACCCGGAGGTACGATAGTTGTTTGCACCTGCTCTTGTGATACTTTTACGCCGCCTTCTTGATAAACCTTGTCAAATATTTCCCCAATAATATGAAAATTCGCAGCGATGTTAGGGCCACCCGCACCAAAGAATATTCTAACTTTATCACCGACGTCAGCTTTAATTGTATTATCCCCGGCTAAGCCGCCTACGCTACCATTAAAAACAATGTAATCAGGTTGTTCTTTGATTGCTTTATCCATATCAAATGGTTGAAATCCTTTTTCGCCATTTTTACCCTTAGTGTAAAAATCAGATTGAACAACGTAAAATTCTTTATCTACTTTTGATAATCCCTGCTCTGGTTCAACATAAATTAAACCATACATTCCGTTTGCGATATGCATTCCTACTGGGGCTGTAGCACAATGGTATATATAGAGCCCCGGATTTAGAGCTCTGAATGAAAATTTGGAGCTGTGCCCGGGGATAGTCATAGAGCCTTCAGCTCCGCCGCCCTGTCCAGTTACTGCATGTAAGTCGATATTATGAGGCATTTTACTAGATGGGTGATTATGTAGATTG
>JBBTEQ010000073.1:0-6380 GCA_038042235.1 Bdellovibrionota bacterium
AAATATATTATAAATTTATAACCAGTTCTATTGTTTAGAAATGAAATTTTATATCATCAACCAAACCGCCCTCATTGTTTGGCAAAAGCGAATACTGAGCCTGGCCATTTTCTAGAAGACTTACATCGTTCGTTGCAAGCCACTGTAAAGTTTCAACGGCTTTTGGGCCCTTTACTCTGATTTCTCCCATATGCGAAACATCAAAAAGGCCTACGTGATTGCGAGTCCAAGCATGTTCTTCTTTTAAACCTTCATATTGAATGGGCATAATCCAGCCCGCAAAATCTACCATGCGGGCCTTGAGGGCTAAATGATCATTGTAAAGCGGAGTTTTTTGCGAGCTGTTCTGTTCATTTGTCATGCGTGAAAGCTAGCATTTATTAACAATATTGAGCAATAAAAATTTGCGCGTAATAACTACTTTACTTAATAAATAAATATCTTGAATTTGGATCAAGATCATAAAGTGGAATTAAACTAATAGCTACTAAACTAGAAACATGAGCTAAAAGTTTATATTTACTCGTATTCTTTTCAGTTTTTTTAACATCATTGATATTATTAACATAGGCATCCCCCGTATATGGAGATAAACTAGCTTTACTACATTGGGCTGCTAATCCTGGATATCCAGCCTCAGCAAGTATTGATGCGAAGCCTTCACAAACAGAAAGTATTTCTTTTCTGTATTTTACCATATGTGGGCTGGCTTGATCTTCAGTGGGAAGAGTTATTTCTTCTCCGTCTGGATCACTAGGGTCATCAACTCCGACGCCTGCGAATGAAGTTGAACCTAGCATTAAAAAAACCATGAGTGCTGCACTTAAATACTTTTTCATAAAACCTACCTTTTTTTGTTATTAATTTAAATTTGTAATGGCAGTCTTGGTGGAGTCGTTTTTTCTCCAAGAGCATCCTTATATTTAACTTTCTTTAAACAATCTTGCGGCGTATTTCCTTGGGCTTCTTGAGCCAGAGTGCACGCTCCTCCAACTGCTCCATGAATTTGCGGTTGTTGATTTGCGCCGGACACAAAATAAGCATCGTCGACCACTTGTTTTATACACTCTTCGTTGTTTTTTTCATCTAGGCCAAGTATCGAACAAAAATCTGGCTGTTGATTTGGTTGTATATTAGTTGTGGTTGCTGAATTAGTAACTTTACTTTTAAGTGTTTTAATTAAAAAATTCGTACTGGCTGACATAGCCTTTAGAGCTTTATATAAAATCATATTGGCGCGAACGTTTTGTTCTCTTTCCATATTCTCCATGACAGAAACTATTTGTGACATGTACTCAATACCATCTTTTGCAGAATTACCGGCTTTATCACACGAACTAGCTAAATCGTTAAATCCATTTTGATTAAGCTTGGGGGCGTAGTGAGTACAAATGACTTTAACTGCTATTTTATAGTTTAAAAGTGGTGACATCATTTGTGCCTTTGCAAGTGAAGTAGCACAAACTATTAATATTGTTGGAATTACAGAGCTAATATATTTTTTCATAAGCCACCTTGTTTGCTTTACCTATCATGCTAGGACTGTACCAATTTGAAACATTAGTAACTAGCTGATATTGTTGGCGGTATTTTAGTTGATGTCAAAAATAGATGTGTTGATTTAATAGATAGTAACAAAAAGTGCTAACAGGGACAGTTAGTTTGGTATTTTGAGCGGATTTTTAAGCCTTAATTCGTTTGATTTAATTTCAAAATCAGTCGGCAAATCAATTAATTCTCCGCGAGCTATGATTTGTGGCTCAATAGTTTTATGCATCCAGGTTAAAAACTCCCGCTGATCGTTACGACAAATCAACTGGCGGGTTTTGCCCTTTTCATTTAGAGAATCTCCGGTTAAGCGGGCTTTTGCGCTGATGATTTCACTAGTTTTTTCTTCACTTTTTTCTTTGGGCTTTCTTTTTCGAGCCAGTAAATAGCTGGTGGTTACGGTTTTGTTTTTCATGGGTAGTAGTTGCTCTAAATCATTGAACCACTTAGGTGCCGCGACATGGGCTCGATCATGACACCAATCATTTTTAGAGTGGTTTAACAATGGACAACTTTGTTGATGGGTGCAGGGCGCCCAAATTGTATAGCCATTTTCAATTAGGTTTTGTCTTAAATTTAATAATTTACGTCCATCTTGGCTGGTTGAAGGCTCGAGTATCATCAGGGCTTCGTATTCATCCCAACCGGCAGGTAGCGTAGTTACCTCTGTTAACGAATACGAAAATAACAAGCAGCTGTTCTGCTTGTTTGGATAATCAGTTCTTAAATCTAGAAAATCAAAATAATCTTTATTAATAAAATCTACGTGCAAATCTGAAAACTGGTTCATCGTTGATTTTGATAAATCAAATAAGACCTGTTTTTTAATTTGAGCTTTAAGTTTTACAGATTTAGCTAGCGCTAAACTAGCTGTGCCCGGGCCGGCGCCCCAGTCTATAAAATGAGTTAAGTTCTCAAAAAAATTAACCTGTAACCCGCGCTCAATAACTTTCTCGCAACGAATAAAATTGAGAGGTAAATAATAGTGTCTGTAGGCTATCTGGCAGTATTTTTTGTGCCACGGGGTTTCGGCCAGTGGATTATTGATATAATAATCCGACAGCTTAAGTATAGCATCAGCAATCGTTTGAAGTTTTTCGCTGGGTGAGACGGGGAACATAAGCTTTTAAATAGCACTAAAGCCTGCATGAGTGAACATTTTCTTTGTTCATTTTTTAATATGAATTGGATTCTGAGGGTGCGAAACCAGGTAACAGGATCTTTTTCTCGCCCTCAGTAAGTCAGTGTACATTGTACACTGACTTACTGAGGGCGGTCCCCCTATTTCAAATTGGACCTGCGGTGAATCAGTTAGGCTGGCTCAATCAACGCTGCGTGCCGATGGCAAACTTAGGGATGCCGGGCAAAACTACTTTCTTAAAAACATCAGTAAAAGTTTTCTATTTGTAGAGTTGTTTCGTCCAGCATGAGAATTTCAACATTGGGGCCACGCGGGCTCCAGCGTTTTGGGTGATGCACTCGAATGGGTGAAAAAATTGTTTTGATGTGCGCACCAACGCTGGCGGCTAAGTGTGCTACGCCGGTTGAAGGGGCTATGACAAATTCAGAGTAAGCTAAAACTTGTATTAATTCTTTTAGACTCAGCTTTGATTGGAGCCAACTGACATTGGGGTTTGAACTGTGTGTAGAGTGAAATTCTTTTTTTATTTCCGTTAAATAGTTCTCATCTTGGTCAGTGCCAGTAATCACAACATGCTTTTTTTGCTCGATCAGATGATGTATGTATTTGATGTATTCAGATTGTGGCCAATTAAGCGCTGAACCCATCATACCAGGGTGAACCACCACATATTTATTCTCGGCCAAATTATACTTCTGTAAAATTTCTGTAGTATTTGGTTTAGCAATTTCAAAATATTGAAATTGTTTGCTCTGTTTTGGATTCAAGCTGTGAATGACTAAATCAAGATTATATTCAAACTCATGTTTTTCGGCTTTCGAACGTTTTTGTCTGATAGCATGATTCAAAAATAAAAAACTATGCCATTGGCTTTTAACGCCGGCGCGTATGGGAACATCGGCATTATACAATTCATAATTCACCCACCAAGGGCATTGAAAGCTGATGGCCAAGTCGGGTTCTGATGTTTTTAAAAACTCCCGCAGCTGGTGCGCAGATTTTGCGGGTGCGGATTTATCAAGTTCAAAATATTTTCTTTTTTTTGTGCCCAGGTCTACAACCGGGCCTAGGCCTTTTTGTATAATCCAGGTTATATCATAGTTTTCATCATCCAAAATTTGATCTGTGGGTAAGGTGCAGATCAAATCGCCGATTTTATCCAGTCTGATAAGCAGTACTTTTTTTTTCACTCTATTCATTTATTTGTATTCATCTAAGGGCGGACAAGAGCAAACTATATTTTTGTCGCCAAAAGCATTATCAACGCGACCCACAGGCGGCCAATACTTATTATTTTTAACCCACTTTAACGGATAGGCTGCTTTTTCACGACTGTAAGTGTATTTCCATTCGGTGGACATTAAACTTTCAGAGGTGTGCGGCGCGTTTCGTAGAATATCAGGAGAGCTGTCGGCCTCTTTTCGGATTTCGATCATAGCCTGACAAAAACGATCTAACTCTGATTTGCCTTCTGATTCCGTCGGTTCAATCATTAAAGTGCCGGCCACTGGCCAAGACATAGTCGGAGCGTGGAAACCATAGTCCATTAAACGTTTCGCAATGTCAGTCACATCAATATTGTGGGATTTTTTAAGTGGGCGAATATCAATGATACACTCGTGCGCTACGAGTCCTTCTTTTCCTTTATAAACAATCGGATAGTGTGGAGCTAACTTTTTAGCGATATAATTTGCATTTAAAATACTGGTGGTTGTGGCTTCACGTAGGCCGCTGTCGCCCATCAGGGTAATATAAGACCAGCTGATTGGTAAAATACTAGCGCTGCCCCAGGGTGCGGAAGTTGTGGCGCCGATGCCTGTTTCTGGTCCCGCAGATTTAATTATCGAGTGCGCCGGTAAATAAGGTGCAAGATGCTTTGCAACTCCAATCGGGCCGACACCCGGTCCGCCGCCACCGTGCGGAATAGCAAATGTTTTATGTAAATTCATGTGTGAAACGTCTGGACCAAATTTTCCCGGGCGGGCTAAACCCACCATGGCGTTAAGGTTGGCGCCATCCATATAAACCTGCCCACCGAATTTGTGGATGGTTTCGCAGATATCAATAATAGATTCTTCAAATACCCCATGGGTTGAAGGATAAGTTACCATCAAGGCAGCTAATGAGTCTTTATGAAGCTCAGCCTTAGCTTTTAAGTCAGCAACATCCACATTTCCATTTTCATCACAGCCGATAACGACAACTTTAAAACCTGCCATAACAGCAGAGGCTGGGTTGGTTCCGTGCGCTGATGATGGAATGAGGCAAATATTGCGATGGGCCTGTTTTGTTTGTTTGAAGTATTCGCGAACAACTAGCAGCCCGGCATATTCACCTTGTGCACCAGAGTTAGGTTGTAAAGAAACGGCGGCAAAACCGGTGATGGCACATAATTTATTTTCAAGATCTTTGATGAGTGTCTGGTAACCCTGGGTTTGCTCAACAGGCGCAAACGGGTGAATTTTATTGATCTCGGGCCATGATATCGGAATAAGCTCAGTTGCGGCATTCAGCTTCATTGTGCAAGAGCCCAGTGGTATCATGGAGTGAGTTAGCGTGATGTCTTTGTTTTGCAAACTGTGAATATAGCGCATCATTTCGGTTTCAGAATGATAACTGGTAAAATTTGCATGTGTTAAATAGTCAGATGTTCTGATTAAATCTTTTTCAATACTCGGAGCAACTTCTTTTTCTAAATCATCAATTTTAAAAGATAAGCTATTTTCCTTATTGAAAATCTTCAATAGAGTTTCAACTGTACTGAGTTGACTGGTTTCATTGAGCGAAAACGCAACTGCATCTGAATAGTAGCGCAGATTGATTTCATTTTTTTCCGCCAATTTTTTTAGAGAAGACACATCGGCGGTTTTTATTTTTAATGTATCAAAAAATGACTCACTTTCAAGATGACAACCTAATTTTTTCAATCCTAGAGCTGCAATTTTGGTTAAGCGATGAATTTTTAGTGCGATTTTTTTTAAGCCTTGAGGTCCATGATAAACAGCATACATCGCAGCCATATTGGCTAGAAGTACTTGGGCGGTGCAAATATTAGAAGTGGCTTTGTCGCGCCGGATATGTTGTTCGCGGGTTTGTAAAGTTAGTCTTAAAGCTGTGTGACCGTTAGCATCTATTGAAACTCCGACGAGTCTTCCGGGTAAAGATCTTTTATAGATATCTTTAGTAGCAAGAAAAGCCGCATGAGGTCCGCCATAACCGAGTGGCACACCAAATCTTTGCGAGTTACCCACCACCATGTCCGCGCCCCATTCTCCGGGTGGAGTTAGTAGTGTTAGAGAAAGCAAATCAACAGCGGCAATAACCAAGGCACCATGATCGTGCAGTTTTTGTGTGATATCTTTGTAGTTCTCAACACGACCGCTTGAACTTGGGTATTGAAAAAGCGCGGCAAATATTTCTTTTTTCAAAAAATCATGCTTGGCGGGATCGGCGATAAGCATTTCAAGGCCCAGGGGTTCAGCTCTAGTTTTTAAAACTTCAAGAACATGTGGATGCGTGTCCGGGTGCACAACGAAGCTGTTTACATTTTGTTTTTTACTCACAGCATAGGCCATGGCAATGGCCTCAGCGGCAGCGGTGCCTTCATCCAGTAAAGATGAATTTGAAATCTCCATGTCAGTCAAATCACAAATCATGGTCTGAAAGTTCAATAAGCTTTGCAGGCGCCCTT
>JBBTEQ010000074.1:0-13419 GCA_038042235.1 Bdellovibrionota bacterium
GTGGTGGCGATCCGATAACCTCAATAGCTTCTTTTTTGGCAAAAACCGGTCCGATGGTATAATTTAACCCGACATAGATACGATATGCTGGGCTGGCTGTGGAGTTTATAACTTCGGTACCAAGACCTCCATGAAGTGCCATTTCCCTGTTAAGATCGTGCTTAACTCCTAAAAGGATCTCCGCCACCGACTGACTTCGTTTTGCATCAAAAGGAACCTGTTTAGCTGGTGCACTTGTTAATAATTCACCAATAAGTTTGGTATCGTATTTTTCTAAAAGCTGACTAACACCGATGGACGCAATCCATTGATCATCAAATGGCTGAAACGGCACACCCGCAATCTGTGTACCCGGATTCCGGAAACGATAACCTAAGTTTAAGCCCAATGCGGTTTTATTGTTAATAGTTGTATCATAGGCAAATTCCAAATTATAGGTTGGGCCAGCCTTAGCTCCTGCAAAAGGATTGTTTTCGATTAAGTTATAACTCACTGATCCAACGAGCGCAGTACCGCCGCTATTGTTACCTGATAAACGGTACTTTGTATTCAGTCGTACTTCGTTCATTCCAGTTTTTTCAAAAACAGGGACATTTACATTTACGGAGGTGGTCGATGCAACTGCAAAGGGAAGACTGATTCCGGCATCCCAGTTGGGTAAAATTCCCACTCCAATATTAAAATCTGCGCTTAAAAGAGTGTCTCCAGGCTCATCGCCAACTTTCAGGTTTCCAAAATCTTTACTAACTGAAAGTGTGTTCTTAGTATAATTTAAAAATAATCCGAAATTAATAAATCCCGGCTCCAGTGTTTCAGAAGATTGAACCGTAACAAAATCAAGACCGCTTGTAGTGGGATTAAAGTTTTGTATATCCGTACCCACAACATTGGCGTGGGCTACCGGATTTAGAGCTAATAGAGTGGCAAGAGTCAATAGAACATTTGAGCTGATTTTCATTAGTGCATTCTCCCATTTCACAATTTTATTGTTAATGGGTTCTAATACATTTTTTACTGATTAACAACCTCAATTTTAGGAATAAAAGTACTTGGATTATCAATAGCTATTTTAGATAAACCTGCATCAGGTTTAATATGTTTAACTGGAGAGTTTGGAACAAGACAATAGCTTAATACTACTTTTGAATCGGCTTTTCCTGCTGTCGTTAACAAACGAAGTAAATTACTAGCTTCATCAAATGAGTGTGTAACTTGAACAGCATCCACTTCAGCAGTAATTGTTGATTTATCGACATTCAAGTAACTTAAAGTGTAATCTGTTCGAAGCGACATTTTTGCAACTGCGGCTTTACCGATATCAGCTAAACCTGCCGGAATATTATTGGCTGCGATATCAACCATTGTTCCACTGGCTAAGCTTACGATTTCTGAGTAACCATAACCAAACTCATTTTCACCACCGCTTGGTACTGTTGCCTTATTAGCATAAACGATTGCACTTACCAAAAGCGGGTTAAGACCCTGAACGGCAAGTAATCTATCATAAACTGATTTTACAGTAACTTTGTTTTTGCAATAACTATCGAAAGCTGGCAATTCCTTGCCATCTGGATCAATAACGCGGGTTACGCCGGATGGATACACAGCACAGATGTCGTTTTCATCAGAAACAAAAACAATGGCAAGAGCCGCATCTGTTCGGAAAAAATTGTTATTCATACGAATTTCTGCAAGTCGTGTTGAATCAAGCGCTTTGTTTAAAGACAATAAACTGGCTTCGCCACCATCGGTGTCGGAATCTTCCACCACTGTGGTTAATTTTTTTACCAAATGAGTACGAATATCAGTTAAAGACAGTTCACTTGATCGTAAAACTGTAGGCTCTGTTCCGGCTTTATAAAGCTGTCCAAAACGGCTACTCTTTGGACCATGAGAAAGAGTTACACCAATTTGATAATCAGCATTCGATGCCAATTGAGAAATAAAATTACCTATGGCAGTTGCGATTGCGCCTCGCTCAGCATTTAATGATCCTGAGGTATCAGTAACAAATAAAATATCCAATTTTTTTGTAAGCGCTGTAGTTGGTTGATAATAATGTTCTTTAATACAAGTCAGTTTATCACCACCTGGATTTCCAGTTGGAGTGCCCGTACCGTTCACAGCAGCATCCTGATTAAGGAAGGACATACGTGTTACTCCACAACCCTGTAAAACTACAAAGGCCGTTATAATTGCTAGTGCTTTCACTGCACTTTTAGCTGATGAGTTCGTTGTCTGATTCATAAATCCTTCTTTCCTCTTTTTAAAACTCTTAACCAAACTGGTCAAAAATTGTCATTCTTATATATATATTACGCAAAGCTCTTGCCATGCCTCAAATGAGCCCTATTCGCCGCCACAAACTTCGCCAGTAGATAGCGACATTTTTTGGCCCATATAAATATGTTTTAATTCTTTAAGTATCAGAAATTACTAAGAATTATGCCAACTGTCTAAGCTTTGGACAAAAACACGGTTAAAATCTTGCGTCTGTTTCAAATTAAAACGCAAATTTACCATTTTCATTTTTTAGCCATAAGTGATTAACGCTTGTAACTAAATATTCGATTTATCACTTAAAGTAAAGACGAGTCCTAGATATTGTAAAATATGCCTCAGCTGTAAATCATTTTTACATCAAGTTTATTAGTTCCAAATAGGATTAAAATTCAATATGATGTTTTCAATGAATGTAAAAAACTAAGGAGTCGATATGAAAAATGACATTATATTTCATCAACTTTTTGAAGCTGAGTCTTCAACTTATACCTATATTATTGCAGACAAAAAATCTAAACAGGCGGCCATTATTGATCCGGTTCTTCAAACCGTGGACCGCGATTTGCAACTCATCGAAGAACTCGGACTTAAACTAATGTATGTGCTCGATACTCATATACATGCCGATCACATTACCGGAGCCGGTGAAATTCGCAAACGAACCAAAACTAAAACTGCCCTAAGCAACAAAGCTGCAGTTGATTGTGTGGATATTCCGCTAGAGGACGGTCAAGAACTTTTACTGGGCGATAAAAAAATTACGGTGATAGCTACTCCTGGTCACACGAACACCTGTCTAACATACTCTTTTGAAGGAATGATTTTTACCGGTGACACACTCTTGATTCGCGGATGTGGGCGCACAGACTTTCAACAAGGCTCATCAGAAAAACTTTATGAAAGTGTCCATGAAAAACTTTTTAAACTTTCACCCGATACAATTGTCTATCCTGGCCACGACTACAGAGGTCAAACTTCTTCAACTATAGCGCTTGAAAAACAATTCAATCCCCGCTTAGGCATTTCCAGAACAAAAGAGGATTTTAAAAAAATCATGTCGGAATTAAAGCTCGCAAATCCTAAAAAGATTCATGAAGCTGTTCCCGCAAACCTCCTCTGTGGAAAGCCAAAAGATACCAGAACACTTCACGCGCAAGTGGTTAGTGGAGTTCCAGAAGTTACCTGCGAAGATGTTCTGGCTCATAATGCGCAAGTTGAATTGGGAAAATTGAAGTTGATCGACGTCAGACGTTCCGACGAGTTTAATGGTGAGTTTGGCCATATCAAGGGTGCTAAGCTCATTACTCTTGGACCTGATCTCGCCAATTTTTTAGAAAATGGAAATCGTAGTGATGAAATTGTCTTTATTTGTCGCAGTGGTGGACGCTCTGGAGCAGCAACCCTTGAAAGTATTAAACTCGGTTATAAGTTTACGTATAATATGGCTGGCGGAATGATTCGCTGGACCGAGAGAAAACAGCCGGTGGAGTAAATGGAAATCTACGGTTACATAGCTGCTGTTTTTATGGGGCTATCATTAGGAATGATCGGGGGCGGTGGCTCAATCCTCACGGTACCAATTCTTGTCTACCTATTTACAATCGATCCAATTTTAGCTACAGCCTATTCACTTTTTATCGTGGGACTTACCGCACTTGTCGGCGGAGGCTACTATTTCAAAAAAGGGGAAGTCGATCTTAAAACCGGATTAATTTTTGCGCTTCCAAGTTTTATTGGAGTTTATTTAACGCGAGCTTACGTTGTGCCCCAGTTACCGGATCCTGTTTTTTCGCTTGGAACCCATATTATCTCAAAACCCCTGCTGATCATGTTGGTTTTTGCAGTACTTATGCTTGTTGCTTCAACTTCAATGATTAAAACTAAAAAAGACTCTGTTTTACCTACGAAAGAGTTTTTGCCAATGAACAGATTTCTGCTGATCTCTTTAGAAGGACTTGTTGTTGGAGGTATCACTGGCTTTGTGGGCGCAGGAGGGGGATTTTTAATTATACCCGCCCTCGTGTTACTTGTCGGAATGCCAATGAAGATAGCGGTTGGCACCTCTCTATTTATTATTGCGGCAAAATCACTTTTAGGATTTATCGGAGATCTGCAGCATCAGAAATTTATAGATTGGCAGCTCCTGCTAACAGTCTCAGGAATTGCGATCCTGGGGCTGTTTGCTGGAATGTCGCTATCAAAAAAAGTTTCAGAAAAAACGCTTAAAAAAGGCTTTGGATATTTTGTTCTTATCATGGGGGCCTTTATTCTCTATGACCAAATAAAAAAAATGTAAAACAGTGGTTCTAATTATTGAGTTGAGTTTAAGATTCATCAAAGTTCGGATCATCCGATGATGGAATATCAGAGTCTCCAACAAAGGACACCTTATGTTGAACTGACTGTTGAACTGGTTTTTGAACTGGTTTTTGAACCGACTGTTGAGCTGGTTTTGCTAAGGCTTGACTTTGTTGTTGCGACTTTTCAGTTTTTTTCTTTTGAAGCTTTTCTACCAGTGAAATGACCTTTACCGCACTAGGTGCTTTTTTAGATGAATGATGGCTATGATGGTCCCCACCCGTATTGATGCCCTCGGAAAATAAAACAAGCTTTTTAACGGCATCCGCCAGTGACATAGCCTGAGCATTTAGCTGCTCTGCTACAGTAGAGCTTTGTTGGGCAACAGCTGAATTTTGTAGAGTCACCTGATCAAGCTGTGTTATCGCTCTGTTAATCTCCTGAACGCCATTTGCCTGTTCTTTAGAAGCAAATGCTATCTCTGCAACCATTGAGGCCACATTTTTGGCGTTTTTCATAATTTCTTCTAAAAATTGGTGGCATTTTTCACCCGTTGACTGCCCTATCGCAATCTTCTTTTTTCCGGCATCAGTCAGTTGATCCACCTTTGATTTTGTATTTTCCACGATCCTGTTTACCCTATCAATTGAGTTTGTCAGCATATCGGTAATTTCTTTCGCGGCACTTCCACTCATCTGCGCTAGGTTAGCAACTTCGGAAGCTACAACGGCAAAACCTTTTCCATGTTCTCCAGCACGTGCGGCTTCAACCGAGGCGTTAAATGAAAGAAGTTTGGTCTGAAATACAATTTCATTAATGACATTAGTTTTCTCACCGATTTCAGAAATGATTTTTATAATTTCACCAAACTCTTTGTTACTTTTTTCCATCTGAGTAAGGATATCGTCATTGGTGCCTTTAATCTCATTGATAGCGACAAGCATCTCGGCAACACTCCTTAAGCCATCCTCTGATACTTTTTCGTTAGTAATCACTACGCCTTGAGCGTTCATGGCAGATTCGGAGTTTTGATTAATCATCGCGGAAATCTCTTCCATAGAAGCCATTGTTTCTTGAAGACTTGCCGCCTGTTCAGTTGAAGCTCCGCTAAGTTGCGTGGCTGACGTTGCACTTTGTGCTGAAGCACTTGCAACCTCTCTGCTGGAGAGGTCCAGTATTTTAACAATAGATCTTAGATTTCTTGAAATTGAATTTCCAAAAAAGAGTGCAATGATGAATATACCGACTGTACCGGCTATTAGTACAATCATGGTAAGATAGATAATTTTATTTAAGCCCGCATGAACTTCGTCTGCACTTAACTCGGCTACCATGTACCAAGTGAGGTTTTCGATTTTAATTGGAAGATAATAGGCCAGTGTTTTTAGCCCGTCATAAGATGTGTTTAGCATGAAACCCTGTTCGCCGGATTTTGCTTTTTTAACAGCCTCGCTCTCTACACTTATTTTTGAATCTCGAGCAAATGTAGCAGCCACAGTGTGGGTTTCTTTATTTCGGAATGTGTCTGCTCTTAATTTTAAATCAGAACCTAAAAGAAGAGCTTCCCCTTTAACACCCATGCCTTCGCGATTTCCCGCAACCACAGAGATTTTATCCAGCGGAAGTTGAATCATGATACTACCGATAAATTTTCCGTTCTTATAAATAGGAGTGGCCGCAAAGGACGCCGGGGCTTCATAGGAAGGTGTATAAGCCGCAAAATCCTCAATATGAACCTGACCTAAGCTCAGCTTAGCTGAGGCCTCATATGCTTTTGCAATACTTGTTTCTGCCCAGGGACCATTTCTAAGAGAGGTCGCAAAATCAGTTTCCTTAAAAACTGAGTAAACGATTCGACCTTGTGGATCGACCAAGAAAAGATCATATAGTGCATGGCGATTCAAATAATCTCTAAAAAAAGTGTGAAAACGAGCATGAGACTGAGCATATTGGCTGTTTTGCTTTGGAGTAATAAGGACATCTTTTTTACCCAAAGGGTTTTCATTCGCAACAATAAAATCATACTGTGCGGCAAGGGCCGGGGAATCTAGTTTAGAGACAAAAGTTTCTACAGAAATTTCCCGCTTGGTTTTCTCTAAGTACATCGCACCAAATTGTTCAGCATAAAATTTAACAACATCAGCACGGTGCTTTTGTCCGTCCGCATTTGATGATTCTTTTTCAAAAAAAGCTGAAAATTCCTCAAGCGCCGTAATCGTCATTAAATTATCCGCAAGATCTACTATTCCATTAGTCTCAGACTTAAAATAAAAAGTAATCGCGTCAGCTTTGCTTTGAGCAACAAGTCTTGCCCTCTCTTGAGCAAGTGAACCAATCTCCGAAGACGACTCAAGGTAGTTAATAAAGCTACTAATCACAAGTGGCAGAGTTCCTATAATCACTAATGTTAGTATGAGTTTTGCCTTGATGCTAAGTTTGCTGAAAAACATAAGTTTTAATCCTTTAATTAATATTTATTTGGTCTTTACTATAATAATAAATCGTAACGTATTATGGCACGGCTGATAACACAATTTTAACTTTACAGGTCTTTGGACCCAAGCTCGACCTAATGCCAGTTAAATTTGCCCTAAAATATCCTGAGCAATTTGGCTTGCGGCACGCTGCGGGGCTAAGGTCCTGAGATTTAAGGCCATCTCTTTTCTTAAAGAATCGTTCTGCTGCAAAAGCTCAACAGTTTTAGCAAACTCGGCATCGTTAAACTCACTCTGTTTAAACAAAAAACCCGCCTGGTGGAGCACAACAACTTCGGCATTTCGCAGTTGATGATCATCCGCAGCCGGTAGTGGAACTATCAACGGAACCACGCCAAAAGCTGCAGCCTCTGCGATAGTGCTAGCGCCTCCTCGGCAAAATTGAATGTCAGCTTTACGATATTGATTTGGCATATCGTAGATGAATTCATGAACTTCAACATTATCAGCTGAGCCATACTTTTTTTTCATGTTTTCGTAATCCAGAGGACCCGTCTGATGTATTAAATAAATCTTTTCACGTAATGAGGGGTTTTTGATTATGAAATCCGATATTTTTTCATTTAAAAATAATGACCCCTGACTGCCGCCAAAGCACAGTATCGTCAAACGCTCCGATATTTTGACTCGCTCTTGAAGTTGCGCCTGTTCAATTTCTTCTCTTAAAGGCATGCCGAATACTTTATTATCTAAAGATGATAAATATTTTTTAGAATCCTCGAATACCAAATAAGATTTTTTAACCAACTTAGACAGCAACCGATTAGCCATACCAGGGTGAGCATTGGGCTCCCAGATAGCCGTTTTTATATTGAGCACTGCCGACATCATCACAAAAGGTGCCGAGGCATAGCCCCCAACCCCTAATACAAAATCAGGCTTATGTTTTAAAATAAGCATCAGAGACTGAAAAAGACCTACGGGAATTTTTAAAAGTGTCTTAATTTTTTTTAAAGGACTGCCCGAAAAATTAAGTCTTCCGCTTTGAATTAAATCGAGAGCAAGATTTTCTCTTTTCATGATTTTAGATTCCAGCCCTTGCGCTGTACCCACAAATCTGATTTCAATTTGAGGGTCAGCTTTCTGCAATGCACGACCTATAGCAATAGCCGGATAAATATGACCACCGGTTCCGCCACCGGCAATAATAATTTTTTTTATAATTCTATCTGACATTAAACGAGCCTGCTGAGCTCTGTTTAGAAACAGACATTTCTAGGTTCAACAATATGCCAAATAAAAAACTAAGGATTAGCAAGGAACTACCACCATAACTCATAAAGGGCATCGTTAGCCCCTTCGTTGGCACCAAGCCTAAAACAACTGCGACATTGATAAATACTGAAAAAGCAAAGGTCGTAATTAGCCCCAGTGCTAAAGTTTTTTTAAACATATCCTGAGCTTTAATCGCAATTTGAAAACCCTTGAAAATCACAAAACCATATAGCGCCAAAATAAACAGCGCGCCAAAAAAACCCATCTCTTCAAAAAAAACAGCCATTGTAAAATCCGTATGCGCCTCGGGTAAAAAGAATAACTTACCCTGCCCTTGCCCAAGGCCTACCCCAGTTAGCCCCCCTGAATGAACAGAGAGCATGCTTTGGATAACCTGAAAACCTTTTTGCGCGGGATCAGACCAGGGGTCTAAAAAAGCTTGAATACGCGCCTTACGATAACCCACATTCCAAACTAAAAAATAAAAAATTGGAATCAATGCAACACCCGCACCTATAAGCCATTTTAAACTCAAACCAAAAGTAAATAATAACGCCAACGCCACCAAAACAATAATTACAAGACTGCCGAAATCAGGCTGTTTATAAAGAAGCACCAGCGGCGCCACAACAAATAAAAAGACCCAGCCCCACTTCATTTTAGCTAAAATATTTTCATGTCGGCAGACAATACTGGCAAAAACAAAACTGAAGGCAACCTTCAGCAATTCAGAAGGCTCAAAGCGCACTCCCATCGGAAGTTGTATCCAACGTAGTGCGCCGCCCACTCTTACGCCTATTCCGGGTATAAAGGTCGCACATAGCAATACAAAGGCCACGGGCCACAAAAGCCATGACCACTTTTTTAAAAAAGACATTGGTAACTGAGTGCACGCGATAAGACAAAAAGCCGAAAGTATTGTAAAGATCAACTGGCGTTTAAAAAAGTACAGACCATCACCATAAGACTCTGTCGCAAAAATATAGCTAGAGCTGTAAACCTGCATCAAGCCTATACCGAACAAAGCCACTAAAGATAAAAATAAACTTGATGCTAAAAAGCTGGATTTTAAAAATGGCCTCATTCAATCCCCAAGCTGTGATATGAACAGCTCTATTTATTTAAACTTTTTTACGATCTCTTTAAAATAGTCGCCTCTCTCTTCGTAACTGTCAAACATATCAAAGCTAGAGCAACCCGGAGACATTAAAACAATATCGCCGATTCTCGACTTTTGGTAGGCAATCAATACGGCCTCTTCAAAAGTTCCGATAAGGTAGGTTTCAGAATAATCGCCCAAATCGCGGTTAATACGCTCTTTAGCTTCACCCACCAGAATAAGGGTTTTCACTTTACGTTTTATCATGTTCTGCAAAGGACCATAATTTAAATTAGTGTCTTTACCACCTGCAATTAATATAACATTTTCGTCAAAACAATCCAGAGCGCGCGATACCGCATGAACATTTGTGGCTTTAGAGTCATTATAAAATAAAACTCCGCCAACCTTACGAACATACTCAAGTCTGTGTCTAAGACCAATCCAAGTATCAATTACTTTTTGCACAGCCTCGTGGGTTGCACCGTGCTCGCGAGCAAGCAGCAATGCCGCCATGGTATTTTCAATAGAGTGCTTACCTTTCATTTTAATATTCTTGATCGAAAAAATTTCGATTTCAGGGCCGGTGCGCACGCGCAGTTCATCACCTACGTTAACCGCACCGCCGATATTCATAATTTGCGGTTCTAGCGCCGGTTTACGCGAAAAGTAAAAAATGCGGCCGCGCTGAACAGAGGGGTCGCGCGCGAGCTCAATTACGGCGTTGTCATCAGCATTTAAAATCGAGGTTGTCGCTTGATTCGTATTTTTAAAAATTTTACGCTTGGCATTGACGTAATCTTCCATCGAACGATAACGCTCTAAATGATTTTCGGCTAGATTAGTAAAAACAATGTTGCCTGAACTGAAATCCACCACGTGTTCCAGCATAAAACTTGATATTTCAGCTATCACCACTTTGGCTTTTTTATCTTCAAGCAAATAATTCGTTAAAGGGGTATCCGTTGCCCCGCCCACCCAACATTCCACGCCGCTCTCTTTCAGCATGGCTTCAGCTAGACGAGCAACACTGCTTTTACCGTTTGTGCCGGTAATACCCACCAAAGGCTCTTTAATAAAGGCCGACACAAACTCAAACTCACCGGTGATTTTAATTCCTTGTTGTCTGGCGTATTCAAAAATTTTCAAATGGGGCGCAACTCCTGGCGATAAAATCACCAGATCTTGAGATAAAAAAGTTTTTGGAGAATGCGAGCCCAGCTCAAATTTAATATTAGTGTAGCCGTCCAGTTGCTCAAGCTGAGCTGAAAGCTCTGGCTTTGATTTATGATCGGTTACAGTGACCTGTGCTTCGTGTTTGGTTAAAAACTTCGCCAAAGAAACTCCGGTTTTTCCTAAGCCCACGATTAATATTTTTTTATCTTTTAACTCAGCAACTTCTTTCCACATAACTTAAGGCCTCTATAACTTTCTTTTAACTTTCTTAAATCGATCTAAATACTATCTTAACTTGAGCGTCGCCAAACTGAGCACAGCCAGCAGTATGGAAATAATCCAAAACCTGACGATAATTTTGGTCTCCGTCATACCATCTAATTCATAATGGTGATGCAAGGGCGCCATTTTTAACACTCGCTTACCTGTGAGCTTAAACGAAGCCACCTGTGCAATAACCGACAAAGCCTCGACAACAAAAACACCGCCTAAAAGCACCATCAGAATTTCATTTTTAGTGAAAACAGCCATGGCTCCAATAAAACCGCCCAAACTTAAACTTCCCACATCGCCCATAAAAACCTGCGCGGGGAAAGTATTAAACCATAAAAAACCTAATCCACCGGCCACCATGGCCCCAGCTAAAGGAGCTAGTTCACCGGCTCCAGAAATATGGGTGATCTGCAAATAATTAGCTATCGTCGAATGCCCAACAATGTATGAAAATAACGCCAAAGTTGACGCCGAAACAATAACCGGCACAATCGCCAAACCATCTAACCCATCGGTTAAGTTAACGGCATTGGCCGTACCAACAATAACTAGGGCGCCAAAGGCCGCATACCAATAACCCAGTTCAAAAACTAAAGTCTTAATAAAAGGGAAACTTACAACTGTGTTCAGCTTATAAAAATGAATTAATACCAGCAAAGTAATCCCCGAAATTAAAAACTCACCCAGTAGACGAACTTTACCCGGCAAACCTTTTGTATTTTTTTTGGAAACTTTTAAATAATCATCCAAGTATCCGATTAGTCCAAAACCCCAGGTAATCAAGACAGTTCCAATGACCAAAGGATTTTTAATATCAATCCACAACATCAGGGGCACCAGAGTACTTAATAAAATGAGCCAACCACCCATAGTCGGTGTGCCTGCTTTTTTCTTATGAGTTTGTGGGCCATCATCTCGAATAGCCTGACCAAAATGTTTTTGTTTTAATTTGCTAATAAAATACGGACCCCAAATTAAACAAAGAAAAAAACCTGTAAAAAATGATATAAAAGTACGAACCGTAATATAACGAAACACATTCAAGACCGAGTACTGGTCGGCCATTGAATAAAGCCATTGATAAATCATTAAGAATCCATAGCACAAAAGCCAACTCAATATCAAGAAAATTTTACTAAATACATGAAATCATTGAAAAATATTGTAAAGATATTTTAGTATTATATTGCAATATTAAAAGACATAATTTAGTTTCTTACACATGAAAAAACCAAAACAAGGACGCACTCAAGCTGAACTCGCTGATTTCGCATTAGGAAAAGGCAATATCAAAAGAAATATCTCCTATTCCGATTCATACGATGCAAAACTTTTAGAAGCTTTTGATAATAAAAATCCAAAGCAAATTGCTTGGACCAGTCTGGTTTGTACCGAATTCACCTCGCTTTGCCCAAAAACCAACCAACCAGATTTTGCCAAAATTTTTATTAACTATATCGCAGGCCAAAAAATGGTTGAGAGCAAATCCTTAAAACTTTATCTACACAGTTTCAGAAATCACGGCGACTTTCATGAAGACTGCATCCAAACCATCTGCAACGACCTCGTGAAACTCATGAGACCCAATTACCTTGAAGTGATCGGTGAGTTCACCCCGCGCGGTGGTATTGCGATTTTTCCGTTTGCCTCCTATGCAGCACCGGTACAAGACTTTCAGGAAATTTACGTTGAAAGACTGGTGGCCTATGCCCCGGGAAAATACTCGATGGATTTAGCGAAGCTATATTAGTTTAAACTAACTTAATTTCTTACTGACAGCCTCAATCAACGCCTGACCTCTCATGGATTTTCTGAATTCAGTCTTATAAACCAGACACATTCGGTCTTGAAACTCAGGCGCATCTTTTACATTTTGAATTTGACCAGCACCGAAAGCTTTGATTACACGTTCCGGCAAAATACCGCAGCCGGCACCGCTCACAACAAGTTGTGCAATAACCTCAAGACTTGAGGACTCGATCACTCTTGAAAAATGAACGTTCTTCTTCTGCAATTTTTTTAACAAATCCTGAGTTTGTAACAAACTAGGCTCAACAATTAAAACTTCGGGATTCAAGCAATTTTTAGACTTCCATAACGTAACACGATCTTTAGAAATCTCTTTAATTATTAAATCTAAGTGTGGCACTGGATTCACCACAAAAGCCGCATCGAGTTTTTGACTGATAACATCTTCGGCCATGTGCCGAGAGAGGCCATGCGAAAACTGAAAATTTAATTCAGGATATTTTTGCATAAACTCAGCCAAAAATAAGGGTAGCGTATATTGCGCCACCGCCGAATGACAGCCAAAACGTATTTGGCCTGCAACTTTTTGCACTTCGTTCTGAGCCGACAAAAGAACCTCATCCCACATTTGAATAAGCTCGATCGAGCGCTCGGCTAAGCGTTTACCGGCGTCAGTTAGGCTTAAACCTTTTTTACTTCGGATAAAAAGCTGGGTTTTAGTTTCGTCTTCAATTCGTTTTAAGCAATGACTTAATGCGGGCTGAGTTACGCCCAGGCGCTCGGCGGCCCGGCGAGCCTGCTCGCCTGCGACCTCCTGCTCCACCCGCTCCT